>DAONGN010000001.1:0-300000 GCA_035404185.1 Candidatus Pacearchaeota archaeon
TTAGTTGTTGGAGAAGTGTATGAATTCGTACCATTAGCAGATCCACAGACACCATCTACAGACTTGCTGGCGGTACAGGTTCCACTGGTTGCTCCTCCGTTTGTTGATGCACAAGTCCAAGTCCAGGGACCAGAGCCAGAGACAGAGGAAGCGTTTCCAGGGTTACAGAGGTTAGTTGTCGGAGCAGAGGGGTAATACGAGCCATTAGCAGATCCACAGACACCATCTACAGACTTGCTGGCGGTACAGGTTCCACTGGTTGCTCCTCCGTTTGTTGATGCACAAGTCCAAGTCCAGGGACCAGAGCCAGAGACAAGGGAAGCGTTTCCAGGGTTGCAGAGGTTAGTTGTCGGAGCAGAGGGGTAATACGAGCCATTAGCAGATCCACAGACACCATCTACAGACTTGCTGGCGGTACAGGTTCCACTGGTTGCTCCTCCGTTTGTTGATGCACAAGTCCAAGTCCAGGGACCAGAGCCAGAGACAAGGGAAGCGTTTCCAGGGTTGCAGAGGTTAGTTGTTGGAGAAGTGTATGAATTCGTACCATTAGCAGATCCACAGACACCATTCAAGGCTCTGTAGGCAGAACAAGAAGCTCTACCTCCACTATAATCTCCTTTGCAATACCAAGAAACTGAAGCTCCTTCTTCTGGGAAAACAGGAGTTGTACCATCAAGCGTTCCTGTCGAACAAAAACTTGTATCGGTAATAGTAGGCCAATCAGTAGCACTAGGATTGTTATATCCATTTGTAGAAGTATATTCAGTAGAAAAATCTCCACAAGCCCCG
This sequence comes from Candidatus Pacearchaeota archaeon, assembly GCA_035404185.1. Lineage (NCBI taxonomy): Archaea > Nanobdellati > Candidatus Pacearchaeota archaeon. The sequence goes on from DAONGN010000001.1 coordinate 790, forward strand.
ACAATAACAGTACCAATACTATAATCATTAGTATCACAATTGTATGCATATATATCATTAGGAGCAGGAGTAGAGAGTTTGGCATAAATTTGGCAACTCTTTCCATCTGTTGAAGCATAAGTATAATAATTTCCAGAATCAGGGTCTATTGGAAGATTCGGTAAATATGCTTCTAAAAAAGTAATAACATCCGTGTTGCAACCACCGTCCTCCACTGCCGCTCCAATATTACATCCATCTGCAACAATAGGTTTGGGAGCATAATTTTCAGAAGAATAAGTAGTAACGGCATTGGCTAATAATTCAATATCTGCTTTTCTTTTAACGTCTTTTCCAGCATTAATAGAATTATTTGTTTGCACAATCACAAAACCAGTAAGAATAGAAATGACGACTATTATTACTAATAGCTCAATCAAAGTAAAAGCTTTTTGTTGAGACATATTTTTTAATTAAAATAATATTAAATATATTATAATAAATAATAAAAAATAATGCAATGAGCCAGAGGCGAGAATTGAACTCGCAGTCTCTTCTTTACGAAAGAATTGCTTTACCGTTAAGCTACTCTGGCTTAAATAAACCTTTAATCCAGTTTACAAATCCTGTAAAAATTTGCAATACGTTATTATCACTGTTGTTGTTTTTCGAAACATTGCTATCTTTCTTAATTATCACTACCTGTTCTCCTGGTTTTTGCATTCCTAAATCTTCTCTAGCTACTTTTTCTAAATATTCGCTACTATTAGTTTCTCCTAAACTAAAATTGAGGGAATCTTTCTCTTTCGTTAATGATTCAACAGTAGAATCAAGGGTTTCTAAATTCTTATTTAGTTCTGTTCTTTTCTGAAATATTTTAATATTTGAATACAATAAAAAGAAGATAAACCAAAAGCCAAAAATTGACCAAAAAACGATCGAAATCTTTCTTTTGTTAAAATGGATTCCCCACTTCACTTTTTTGTATTTTTTTGCTAACATATAAATATATGATAAATAAAAATTCTAAAAAATTCAGAATTATTTGGATTGTCCTTGTTTCATTAATCACTCTCTCAATGATAATTTCATTGGTTGGACCAGCTCTATTTTCCAGATAATTAAGAACCAAAAACTTTCAAGAATACTTCCGAGGGAATCTTTAATTTCCCTCTTTCTTTCATTCCTTTTTTTCCTTTTTTCTGTTTTTCTAAAAGCTTCCTCTTTCTAGTATAATCTCCTCCATATAAAGGAGCAAGAACATCTTTTCGACGTGCACTGATTGTTTCACGCGCTATAATTTTACCTCCCACTGCTGCCTGTATTGCTACCGCAAACATTTGAACTGGTAAAACTTCTTTTAATTTTTCAACAATTCTTTTGGCTTCGCCTTGAACCTTAGTTTTGGGCAAAATTCTTGAAAATATCTCTTCTTCTTGCCCCGCAATTAAAATCTCTAATTTTACTAAATCGGCTATCCTGTATCCAGTTTCTTTATATGTCATTGAAGCATAACCTTGGGTAACATTTAAAAGATTCTCGTAAAAAACTCCAATAATTTCTCGTAAAGGTAGTTCATATACCAATAAATATCTGTCTTTTCCAAAGGGACGAGAATCAACATGTTTCCCATCTAGCCCACCCAACAACTCGAATACTCTTCCTAAATATGCAGCCCCAATAATTAAGGTTACCTCTGTCCATGGTTCATAATGTTCTTTAAAGTTGTCTGACCAATTATTCGGATTATAGATCATCACTTCGTTACCTTTTCCATCCGTAGCTTTATAGCAAACCTGCGGAGCACCGATAACTAATTCTAATCCAAATTCTCTTTTTAATCTTTCTATTGTTATTTCTGTATGTAGAGTTCCTAAAAATCCACAAAGAAAGCCTCTACCAAAAGCCTGAAAGTTTTGATGCTGATAAAACAGGGCTGAATCATTAAGTTTTAATTTAGATAAAGCTAATTTTAATGTTTCAAAATCGTCCTGCTCTTGCGGATACATAGAAACAAATATTTTCGGTTCAGGATCCTTATACCCTGGTAATGGTTCCAATTTTAATTCTTTGTCCTGAATTAAAGTAACTGTATCACCAATTCTAATCTTTTCTGGATCTTTGATGCCAGTAGCGATAAAACCAATTTCCCCAGATTTTAGTTCTTTAATTGGAGTCATGTCAGGCTTAAAAACTCCCATTTCTTTAGCTACTCCTTCGGCTCTAGTGTTTAAAAGAAATATTTTGTCGTTAACTTTAATTTTCCCATCAATAACACGGATATATGAAACAACTCCTAAAAAAGTGTCGTATTGAGAATCGAAAATTAAAGCACGAAATGGTTTTTCTTCATTAACTTCTGGACCTTCCACTTTTTCTATTACTGTTTGAAGCAACTCTTCAACATTTTCTCCAGTCTTCGCCGAAATAGAAATTATTTCATCTTCCGAAACTCCTAAAAATTCAGCAATTTCTTTTTTGACTTCTTCGGTTCTGGCTTGAGGAGAATCAATTTTATTCACTGCTGCAATAATAGTCAATCCTTCTTTCTTTGCTAGTTCTAAATTAGTAATTGTCTGAGCTTGTATTCCTTTGGTTGCGTCAACCAAAAGAATGGCTCCTTCAACTGCAGCCAAACTTCTACTAACCTCATAATTAAAATCAATATGTCCAGGAGTATCAATTAAATTAAGCATTACTTCTTCGCCATTCCTATCTTTATACATCATCTTAACTGGAGTCATTTTAATCGTAATCCCCTTTTCTCGCTCTAAATCCATGGCATCTAAATACTGGGGTCTCATTTTGCCTTTTTCAATCGTTCCGGTTATTTCCAAAAGACGGTCAGCTAAAGTTGACTTGCCGTGGTCAATATGGGAAATAATGACAAAATTTCTAATCTTCATTTCTTAATATTATATTCTTAACTCTTCCAATTTCAGACATCTTTAAAATCATAGTTAATACACAATAAATAATAAAAGATATTAAACAAATGACGGTAAATTCAATTGAGACCCCAACAAAAGAATTTCCAAAAATTGTTTTTAAATATGGTAATAAATACCAAGCCGCAATTCCCATAACAACCGAAGAAAATAATATCTTCAATAAAGTAATTCCTATTTTTTTAATTCCAAAATCTCCAACTGTTTTATAAAAGAAATAAAAAAGAAGTATGAACTCGAAAAGCATTCCAATGTTAAAAGCAACTACCAGTCCTAAAACAGAAAAATTAGCTGTTCCATCAAGCTCTAAAATATTTTTTGTAAAATTAACTAAAAAATTATTTCCATTAAACACACTCACAAATAAAAATGAAAGGCATATATTTGCCACAACCGAAACAATTGCAATAATTGTTGGCGTAATAGTATCTTTAAGACTAAAATATCCCCTTAAAAGCACAGGGACCAAGCATTGAGTTGCCGTGCTCACAAAATATAATCCAAGAGCAGCCGCAGTAATAGTAACCGCAGTTGAACCAAAATTTCCTGTTCTCAGAATAATATCAACAATTTCATTCCTTAGGATAAAAATTAAAACACCAATAGGAAAAGAAATATACAATACTTCATTGAATATTTTTCTAAACTCTTTAAAGTATTCTTCTTTTTTATTCTCCGCCCACAATTTAGAAAGCAAAGGAAAAATTGCTGTCGCAAAAGAAACTCCAATTATTCCAATCGGCAAATACCTTAAATTATTAGAAAGATTGAAGATAGAAATAGCTCCGACGCCTATTCCTGAAGCAATAAGAGTAATAAAGATGAAATTGATTTGTGATGATGAAGAAGCAATTGTTCGAGGAATAATTAATCCAAAAAAATCTCTAAGAGCTGGGCTTTTAAAATCAATAATGAATTTGTATTTGTATCCGCATTTAAGGGCTGAAGGAACTTGGATTAAAAAATGAAGAAAAGAACCGATTATTACTCCTAATCCTACCCCAAAGACTCCAAGAGATGGAGAAAGAAAAACAATTCCTAAAATAATTCCTAAATTATATACAATCGGAGCCAGGGAATAAGAAACAAACCTATTAAAATAATTCAGAATCGTTGAAAAAATAGAAGAAACTCCGAAAAAGAAAACGCTAGCAAAAATCAATCTCGTTAAAGCAATAGTTTTCTGAATTGAAGCTTCGTCAAAACCAGCAACCATTGAAGATATTATCTGCGGAGTATAAATAATAAAAAGAATAGCTGAAATAATATAAGAAATAAAAAATATATTTAAAATATTATTAATGACATCCCAACTCTTCTCTTTGTCTTTAATAAAATTCTCGGCAAACAAAGGCAAAAGAGAAACTATTACTCCCCCGGCGAACAAAATACTATAAACTAAGTCGGGGATCCTAAAAGCAGCAAAATATATGTCCAAATCAGGTGAAGCTCCAAAAGTCCCTGCTAAAAGTCTGTCCCTAACCAAACCTAAGATTCGGCTCAACAAAACAGCTATTGTTAAAATAACTGCTGCCCCTGTAACCGTATTTTGACTTGAATGCAAAGCTTTTCTGAAAGACATAATATGAATATATAATAGCTTAAAACAAGAATTCGGTAAACTATTGACCATAAATAAATATTGTTTTAGAATAAGGTGCCTTAACAAATCGGACAGTCGCCTTTAATTAGGAGGAAAGTCCGAACTTCCATTCCCGATTCGTCGGGTCTAAAAGAGTAGCGGGTAATCCCCGTCATTCGTGAGAAAGAGGTGCGAACAGAGACGCTTCAATCGAAAGAAAGAAGCACCCCTCGGGGTGAGCTTTAAGAGTAATCTTAAAGGTGAAACGGCTAAATCCTTACTTGGAAGCAAGAACAAATCCCGCAAGGGAAAAAAGTAGTTCGCTCGAGGCAAAGAGTAATCTTTGTCCCAGATAGATGACTGTTTAAAACAGAATTCGGCTTACGGGTTTGTTAAGGTATTTAAAAACCGCTTGATGCGGTTTTTTTGTTAAACTAATAATGATTTTAATTCCTTTACGTCTCCTTCAAGCTTCTCTATTCTTTCTCCGTGGTTAACAACAATTTTATCTAGTTTCTTTTCCATTTTATCTAAACGTTTATCTACCCCTTCAAAACGTTTATTAACATTTTTAGTAGATTCTTCAAATTCCTTATGAACCATTATTGCTAAATTATCAATTGTGATGTTTTTTTTCATATTTTTATTATATTCTTCGATTAAAAATTGTCAAATATTTACTAAATTAAACTTTTAATCAATTAAATATCAAAATGTTTTAATAAGTAATCTTTTACTATTTTAAAAGTTTCTTGATTTATCTTGCCTATTTTATTAACAAATCTTAAACGATCAAAAGAAACAATATTATAAACTTTTATTATTGAATCAAATTTGAGACGATTATCTTTATCGGCTTCAATAAAAATATCGTCATCGGTTTTATTATCTAAATTAGAAGTTAATGGTAAAATTGTAACTAAATTGCTTCTCATAATTTGTCCATCCGATTCAATCACTAATGCTGGCCTTTTACCCTGATACTCGTGTCCAGAACTAGGATTAAAATCAACTAAAAATAATTCTCCGCATTTAATTTCTGGCTCAATTATCATAAATTTTCATAATATTCAACTTCTTCTCTTGATATATCCCCTAGGTCATCAAGAATATCCACAGAGGAGGCGTCTCTCATTAAGGCCATCTCGTCAGGTTTTTTCATCACCCTAACAACTTTCCCACAAATCAAATAACTATCTTGATCTTTTTTGCTTATATATATAGGAGGAAAATCTTGACTTGATTCAGATAAAAGAATTATTTGATTATTAGGCTTATCAATATAAAACTTTTTAATATTCACAACTCCATCAATAATAGAAACAACACAATCTCCGTTTTTAGCGGTGGAACCCTTACTAATAATTACAAAATCTCCATCTTCAATATTTTTATTATTAATCACCGCCCTATTCATAGAATTACCGACAGCTTTTAAAACAAAAAGTTCTTTAATCTTATTAATTAAATTTTTTTCTAATAAATTACGAGATAATTTTAAATATCCTTCTATTTTTTCATCTGCAAATATTAAAGCTTGTCCACAATTAGCTGATCCTAATATAGGTAAAGATAATAACCCTGATTTACCAAGCCCTCCTTTCATTTTTTTTGTTTTCTTACCATCAGGAGTCACAACTAACAATCCCTTACCAATTAATTGATTAATGTGGTGTTTTATTTTTTGTGGACTATTAGGTTCATGCACAAGTTCGCCTATCTTCCTTAAGGTTAAATCTGATAGATTATAACTATCGGCTAATTTTATTAATTTTTCTTGAATAATGTGCATACTTTAAAATAAGGTTATATTATTGTAATTATATCAATTGCTTGACGCTTGTCAAGTTATTTTAATTATTGACAATATTATTTACACTGCGCCTCATTAAACTCAATAGAATATTCTACTGACTCCTACATAGAAAAAGACCCAATGCAACATTGCACCAGGTCTTCTATTAAGACTAAATTACTTTCCAATTTTCTTCGCTAATTCAACTAATCTGCAAGAATAGGCCCACTCATTATCATACCAAGCCATAAGCTTAACCATATTTCCATTAACTTTAGTATATTCTGGGTCAAAAATTGAAGAAAAAGAATTGCCTTTAAAATCAGAAGAAACCAAAGGTTCTTTTTCAACAAAGAAAACTCCTTTCATTTCCCCTTTGTTTGAATATTTATCAAAAGCTGCATTCACTTCTTCGACTGTGGTTTCTTTTTTAATCTCACAAACTAAATCAACTAAAGAAACGACTGGTGTTGGAACTCTCACCGCGATCCCGTCCATTTTTCCTTTAACTCCTGGAACTACTTTCCCTATCGCTTTAGCTGCTCCGGTTGTCGTAGGAACAATATTCTCAGCAGCGGCCCTAGCCCTTCTTAAATCTTTGTGTGGCAGATCTAAAAGATTTTGATCATTAGTGTATGAATGGATGGTAGTCATAAAACCCTTGACGATTCCGAATTCAGCTTCAAGTATTTTAACTACTGGCGCCAAACAATTAGTCGTGCAAGAACCCATGTCTATTATGCTTTCATTCTTGTATTCATCAGCATTAATTCCTAACAGATAAGAAGGAATGTCATCATCTTTAGCAGGAGCAGAAATTATAACTTTTTTAGCTCCAGCAGTAATATGCTTAGTTAAACCAATTCTATCTCTAAATACTCCCGTACATTCTAAAACAACATCGATTTTTAAATCTTTCCAAGGAAGCTTTTCTGGATCTTTTTCGGCTAACATTAATATTTTTTTTCCATTAACAACCATATAATCTCCTTCGAGTTTGACTTCGCCATCAAAAACTCCATATGAAGTATCGTATTTAAATAAATGAGCCAATGTCTTGTTGTCTGCTAAATCATTAATAGCGACAATCTCAATATCTAAATTTTCCTTAATTGCTGCTCTTAAAGAACATCTTCCTATTCTCCCGAAGCCATTGATTGCAATTTTTGTTGCCATATATTTTTTAATCTTCTATTTTTAATAACTCACAAATCTTTTTTCTATCAAAACCAACTACGAATTCACCGTTAATATCTATAACGGGAACTGTTGTTTGTTTTGTTTTATCAATCATTTCTTTTTGAGCCGTTAAATCAGCTGAAACATCTATTGATTCTACTTCTATTCCCTTTTCTTCTAAAAATCTTTTCAAAGCAAAACAATATGGGCAAGTGGGGGTTGAAAATATTCTTACTTTGGTCATTTTTTTAAAGTATTATTTATCTTTTCTTCTATTCTACATAACCTATTGTATTTTGCCAATCTTTCTCCTCGACATGGTGCTCCTGATTTAATGTAGTCAGAAGAAATGCCAACCGCTAGATCAGCAATAAAACTATCACAGGTTTCTCCAGAACGATGAGAAACTATTGTTTTAATTTTGCTTTCCTTGCAGACTTTAGCTGCTTCCAAAATTTCTGTAACTGTTCCCACTTGGTTAATTTTCAATATTGCTCCATTGCACGCCTTCTTTGCTTGAGCTTCTTTAATAATGCTTGAATTGCTAACCAATAAATCGTCTCCGATAATCATAATTTTATCACCCAATCTATTGGTAAGCTTTTCAAATCCTTTCCAATCTTCTTCAGAGAAAGGATCTTCAAGACCGATAATCGGATAACATTTTACTAAGTCAGAATAATAATTAAGCATATCGGCGACAGAAAACACTCCCATTCTTAATCCATAATATCCCTCAGACACCTCTTTTTCTTTTTTGTAAAACTGACTGGAAGCAATGTCTAATATTATATTTGCCTTGCCTGTATATTCTGAATCATCAATTGCCTTAACCATTAAACCTAAGGCAACTTCAGGAACTTCTATTGGAGGAACAAAACCACCTTCATCTCCAACATTAATTGCAAAACCTGGATAACTATTTTTTAAAAATTTCTTTAATTTATAATATATTTCTGAGCCCATTTGCAATGATTCTCTAAAACTTTCTCCAGTAGTAGTAATCATGAATTCTTGAAAATCAAGACCATTATCAGCATGAGCTCCGCCATTAATAACGTTAAAAGCTGGATTAGGCATTTTCAAATCTTCATTACCAAATAATTCAGCGATGTATTCATATAATTCAAGATTTTTAGCTTTTGCTCCAGCTCGACAAACTGCCATTGAAATTCCGACAATTCCATTACTCCCTAAATTATATTTTCCACTTGTTCCGTCTAATTTAATCATTGTCTCATCAATCTCTTTCTGATTAGTACAATCCATTCCTATTAATCTCGGAGCAATTATTTCATTAACATTTTTAATTGCTTTCAAAACTCCCCTTCCTCCATATCTATGATTATGATCCCTCAACTCATACGCCTCCCTTGCTCCTGTTGAGGCACCCGAAGGAACTGAAGCTGTAAAAACTCCTTCTTCGGTTATACAATCAACTTCAATCGTTGGATTACCTCTTGAGTCAAGTATTTCCCTAGCTTTAATGTTTTTAATCTTCATATATTAATATATTTATATGCGTTAATCACCGCTACTGCTCCTTGCCCGCAAGCAACAACAATTTGTTTTACTTTTTGCGAAGTAACATCTCCTACGGCAAATAATCCTGATGTTTTAGTTTCAAAAGTTTCAAAGTTAACAACAATCTCTTTTTTTTCATTTAATTCTACTAAGTCTTTTAAAAAAGATGTAGCTGGCTGGTATCCTGCCTGAACAAAAACACCTTGAACATTTAGCACCTTCTCTTCTCCTGTTTTTCTATCTTTAAAAACAATTTGATTAACAAAGTCTTCTCCTTTTATTTCCTGCAATTCAGAAGATGTAATAACTTTTATCTTCGTAATTAAAGAAGCCTTATCCTGATTTTCTTTTCCGCATTTAACAACGTCTCCATATTCTAAAATATATATCTTATTGGCATAATTATTCAAAAATAAAGCAGCCTCAAATCCAGCCTCTCCCCCTCCAATAATTGCCACGTCTTTATTATTAAACAAAGGGCCATCGCAAGTAGTGCAATAACTCACTCCGCGTCCTAAAAATTCTTCTTCGCCTTTTACCTCTAGTCTTCTTGGTTCTGAACCGGTCGCTATGATTACTGTTTTTGATTGGATTGTTTTTCCTTCTTTGGTTAAAACAGAAAAAAAACCATTTTCTTTTTTTAATTCAGAAACTTCGTCGCTCAAAACTTCAATTCCTTTGTGTTTTAATTGATCTTCAAATTTAGCAATTAATTCAAAACCAGATATTTTTTCAAATCCTGGATAATTTTCAATATCAACTGCTTTATGTCCCATTTGTCCGCCAAATTCTTTAGTTATGACTAAAGTTTTTAATTTCTGCCTAGCAGAATATATCCCTGCGGTCATTCCGGCTGGACCTCCTCCGATAATAATTAAATCGTAATCCATTATATTTTTCCCTTTAAAAATTCTTTAGCTTTTTGTCCGAAATCAGGATGATCTAATAATAAGGTCAAAAATGATTTAAACCAAGTATTTTTGTCTCCACATTCAAGCCAATCTCCCTTTATCTCGTAACCATAAATAACCTTGCCCTCTTCGGCCATTTGTCCTAAAACCTGACTAATAGAATAATCATTCATCCTCATTGATTTATCATTTTCAATCCTCTCAAAAACTTCAGGAGTAATAATATATCTTCCCAGAATAACTAAATCAGATGGTGGTTCCCCTTTTGGTTTTTCAACGACCTTTTTTATCTTAAAAACATTATTTGCTATTTTTTCTACTTCCACTACTCCATATTGTGACAGTTTATCTCTTGGCATTCTTTTAAGGCCAATTACCGGTCTCTGGCATGTTTCATAAATTTCTTTTAATTGCTGAAAACCAGGAAGTTCTTTTGAGTAAATTATATCATCACAGAAAAAAACACCTACAGGCTCATTGCCAGCAAAATTCCTGGCCTGATATATGGCATCTACATTTCCAGAAGCTTTTTTTTGAATAGAAAAAGAAAATTTTATTTGCTTTGAAACCTCATTTAACCCTTTCACCATTTCTAATTCTTCTTTCTTATTTCTTTCTCGTAAAAGAGCCTCTAATTCAGGATTGGAATTAAAATACGCTGTTACATCTTTTTGGCTTTTTCTTGTTACTAACTGTATCTCTTTTATTCCTGACAAAAGAGCCTCCTCAACAGAATAATGAATTAATGGCTTATCAACTAAAGGAATTAATTCCTTTGAAACTACCTTAGATAAAGGTAAAAATCTAGTTCCCATTCCTGCAATAGGAAAAATAGCTTTTTTAACTGTTTTTTTCATATATTATTAATTCTTTTTTGATTTTCTTAAAAAGGCTGGAATTTCAAATATCTTTTCTTCTTCCTCTTCCTTTTCCTCTTCCTTCTTCTCCGCTTCTTTTATTTCTAAGGCTGATCTTCTTACTTCCACGTCTTTTTCTACTTTTTCTACCTTCGGTTTTGTTTTTTTTGTTTTCTTAGGGATTTCTTTTTCTTCTTTTTTAATTATCTTTTTTCTTTTTGCTTTCTTTTCTGCTTCGGTTGATGTAGCCAAGATAGTTACTTTGATTTCATTTCTTAATTTTGGATTTTGCGAAAGACCAAAAATAATTTTGGCGCTAGGAGCCAATTCGCTTATCTTCTCGCTAATTTGAGATAATAATTGAAGAGATAAATCTTTAGAAGCTTCAATATTAAACATGACATTATCAGCATTCTCAAAACGATATTCAAGGATAGGGTTCTTTAATAAAATTTTAGTAATATCTTCGGCTGTTTGATTTGATTTTCCTTTGGTAAAATTAAGATAAGCAATTTTTCTCTTTCCTTCTAGTATTGTTCTAATATCAGCCCAATCAATATTTATCAATCCAGGAGAATATATTGTTCGCAATAATCCCTCTAAAGATTCAGCTAATTTATCATTTAAAAGATTCAAGGAATCGGCAAAAGAAACCTCTTCTTTGGTCAATGAAAATATCTTTTCATTAGGAAGAACCATAAAGGCATTAAGATTGTCTTTTATCTTTTCTAATGCTTTTACTGACATATCCATTTTCTTTTTCCCTTCAAAAGAAAAAGGTGTTGTGAATATGCCTAAGGTATTCAATCCTAATTCTTCAGCAATTTTAGTCAAAATCGGAGTAGCGCCCGTTCCTGTCCCTCCCCCTAAAGAAGAAATAAAAATATATAAATCTTTATCATCAGAGAATAAACTTTTTAATTTTTCAATATCTTCCTTAGCTGCCTTCTCCCCCACCTCTACATCTCTGCCTGTTCCTAATCCCCTCGTTAATTTATTCCCAAAAGAAATTGTTTTCAGCGCTTTAGGCAAAGATTTTAAAGCTTGATTATCGGTATTTAAAGCGATGAATTCTACTTTCTGAGCAGAAAAATCTTTTAATTTCTTTAAAAGCTCGGCAATAATATTACCTCCTCCACCCCCAACTCCAATAACTTTAATTTTGACCTTCTTTCCTACAGATTCTACTTCATTTTCTTTATTCAAAACTGCTGGTTTTTGAACTTTTTTAATTTTTGGTTTAATTTTCTTCATTTTTATATTATACCTCCTTATTCTTCTATTTTCAATTTGATAGCTATTTCCTTAAATTCTTCCGCAGAAACACTTGCCTTACTAGTAACATTAAAATGGAGATTATCATCTTTTCTTCTGGGAATAACATGTAAATGAAAATGAAAAACTGACTGCTCAGCGCTAATTCCTGAAGCATGATATAGATTAACTCCATCAGCACCAAAAACATCTTTCATCTTCTGAGCAATCTTCTTGGAAACCGAAATTATTCTTTCTAAATACTTCTCTTCAATTTCAAAAACATCTTTAACGTGTTTTTTAGGAATAATTAAAACATGCCCCTTGCTAGCTGGGTTAATGTCCAAAAAAGCTAAAACCAAATCGTCTTCATATATCTTATAGCTTGGAATTTCGTTATTAATAATTTTACAAAAAATACAATTTTCCATATTTTTTAAATTAATTTACTAATTCTCCGCAAAAAACATTTATTTATAATTTAAAAATATTCCCTAGTTCCAAAGAAAGCAAATAATCCAAAAAATCCTAAGAAGCCACTAAATCCTGGAATTAGTCCAATTAATCCCAACAATCCCCAAAATCCTACCTTCCATAAGTCAGTTGGTTCTTTGGTGATTATAAACTCCATTGTTGCGTAAATCAAAACAATTATAGAAATCACTATAAACAATCCCAATAAAACTAAAGAAATCCATTCTTGCTTACCCGAAATAAAAGTTAACAAACCGTTAATAATAGCCAATATCACACTGATTAAAAATGATATATAAACTTGCTGAACCCTTTTGCTTATTGTCATATATATTTTTTAATTATTATGTTCGGAAGTAGGGACTCGAACCCCAATTACCAGGGCCAGAACCTGGTGTCCTACCATTAGACGACCTCCGAATGTGATTACTTTTTACCATTAAAAGGACTAGAAATCAATAGAAGAGATTCCTTAATTTTTAAATAATATTCAATAGAACTAAGAGATATTGTATTATTAATCTCTTAAATATTTTCTTACTGCAAAATATGAAGAAAGTAATCCTAGACCAAGACCAACTATTAATTCTAATAATATAATAATCAGAAGATTTGATTTAAAGAAAACCAAACAATCAAATCCCATAAAGAGAGTGGTTAGTTGGGAATTAAAGAGGAAGAGAACGATGGTTAAAAGCATGAATGATATAATAGAGGCAAAGAATCCACAAAGCCCTCCCTGAACCAAAAATGGGCCTCTAATGAAACTATTCTTGGCACCGACCAGTCTCATTATTTCAATTTCTTCCTTTTGGGAATAAATACTTAGTCTTAATGTATTAAAAGTAATAATAATAGCAATTAAAGAAAGTATGGCAGTGAAAAATAATCCTAGAACCTGAACGCTTTTAGTCAGCTCACTTAATTTTTCTATCATCACTCCCCTTTTACTATCATTAACTTCACTAATCAAATCTTTATATTCATCTTTAGTCAAATATTCTGAAACTTCTTTGTATTGTGATGGTTCTTTGGTTTGTATTCTTAGCGCTGGTAAAAATGGATTAGTTCCTAATAAACTCAAAGCTTCCATGTATTGATCTCCCGCATGGGCAGTAACAAAAGTATTATATGCATCTTCTGAAGAAATATAGTCAACTTTCTTAACTTGTTCTAAGGTTAGTAAGCTATCCTTAATTTGAAGGATAGCATCTCTTTCTACGCCTGCCTTAAAAGTAACTGATATGTCTATTTTATCTTCCAGTTGCTGAGTTAAATAAGAAACAGCTCCTTGAAAAAAGAATAATGCTGTTCCTAAAATAACTGCAATAAAAATAACTAGAGAAGTGGCAAAGGTTAAAAATCCTTGTCTCCAGAAATTATCCCACCCATTTTTAAATGTTTTTTTAAAAAAGTTTACCATATGTATTACAAGGAGAAGACTCCCTTTTCTTCATCTCTAATTATTCTTCCATTTTCTATTGTTATTACTCTTTTCTCTAAAGAATTAACGGTGTCTTTATCGTGAGTTGATAAAATGACGGTTGAACCTGATTCATTAATCTTTAAAAGTATTTTAACAATTTCTCTAGTGTGATACGGATCAAGGTTCCCCGTTGGTTCATCAGCTAAAATTACCTCTGGCCTATGAATTAAGGCTCGGGCGATTGAAACTCTCTGTTTTTCTCCACCTGACAATTCGCGAGGAAGACAATTAATTTTATTCTCCAATCCTACCAATTCCAACACCTGCATTACTTCGTCTCTAACTAGTTTATCATTAAAATCAAAAGCTTCTAAGGCGTAAGCAACATTTTCGTAAACAGTCTTGTAAGCTAAAAGTTTGTAGTCTTGAAAAATGAAGCCGATTTTTTGCCTAATTAAATGAGCATCACTTTTTTTAACATCCAAAGTATTAATGTCATTAAACATTACTACTCCGCTCGTAGGTTTTTCTTCACAAGAGATCATTTTTAAGATTGTGGTTTTCCCTGCTCCTGATCTTCCACAGATAGTAACGAATTCACCTGGTTTTATACTAAAAGAAATGCCCTGCAAAGCAACCTTTGATTCTTTTACTAAATTAGGGGGGTATTCTTTTGAAACGTTTTTAAATTCTATCATATTTTAATTTCTGCTTCTATGAATTCATCTAATTCTCCATCTAATACCTTGTCTGGCTGGGTTGATTCAACTTCAGTTCTTAGGTCTTTAACCATCTTATATGGATGTAAGACATATGAACGAATTTGATTCCCCCAACTAGCTGAAATATGCTCTCCTTTTATCTTCGACATTTCCTTATCTTGCTTTTCTAAATTATACTGGTATAGCTTTGACATTAACATCTTCATGGCTCGTTCTTTGTTCTTTCCTTGCAACCTTTCTGATTGGCAGGTAACAACTATGTTTGAAGGATTGTGGGTTATTCTAACCGCTGATTCTCTTTTGTTTACATATTGTCCTCCTGGCCCTGAAGCTTTATAATAATCAACCCTTATATCATCTGGCTTTATTTCCACTTCTCCTTCTTCTATTTCTGGCAAGACTTCAATTAAAGCAAAGGAAGTGTGTCTTAATTTCTGAGCGGAAAAAGGCGATATTCTTACTAATCTGTGCACTCCGTTTTCTTTTTTTAATAATCCGTAAGCATACTTTCCAGAAATAGATAAGGTGGCTGATTTAATTCCTTCTTTTCCTTCGCTTCCTCCTCCTTCGCCAAATGATTCATCCAATACTTCAACTTTGAATCTTTTTCTTTCGCAATATCTTTCAAACATTCTTAAAAGCATCGCCGCCCAATCCTGGGCGTCTTGTCCTCCCGCTCCGGAATATACCGACAGGATTGCATTTCCCTTGTCGTATTTTCCGCTGAAGAAAGTTTCGTTTTCTTTTTCTTTTAATTTCTTGTCTATCTTTTCTATCTCTTTATACAATTCTTCTTCATCTAATATTTCTATCAAATCAGGAAGATCATTAATGCTTTCTTTTAATTCTTCAATTGAATCAATTATCTCCTTGTTGTCTGATAATTCTTGAGAAAGCTTTTTTGCTTTTTCCTGATTATTCCAAAAGTCTGGTTTCTCTACTTCTTTCTCTAATTCAGCTATTCTTTTTTGAATTTTTGATAAGTCAAAGACGGTCCTCTAGGGCGAGGATTCTTTTATTCAAGTCTTCTATTGTCTTTTCTTTTTCCATGTTTGTATTATATCAAAAAATTAGAATTAATAAAATGCCTTATTAGGGTTATTGTTTCTCATAGTATACAATAATTGTATACTATTGGTAATAAATACCGCACTATATATCAATTAAAACTCTCTTTTACTGTTTACTCTCAATAGTAAACAGTAAACATACAACTACTTCATAAATATTATCAAAAATTAACAGGATCTCCTTCTTTCACTAAAAATACCTTCTCTTTTTTTGCCAAAGCAATCATTTCTTTGGTAAATCCACTTTTACTAAATATTATAAAATACTCTTTCCTTCGTTCGTTGTTCCATTTTACTTCAACTGATTTTCTTTTTAAATCGTAAAAAATCGATTTATCAACAAGATTATTTGACCATTTACATTCACCAAAAATAATTTCTTTTGTTTTTTTGTTGACCCCAACAATATCTATTTCTTCTTCTTTTTTCCACCATCTACCTATTCTTTCAAAAGAAAATATTTTATTTCTAAAATCAGATAATAATTCTCTACAAACTTTTTCGTAAGTATTAGCTTTTATCGCTCCAAATGTTTCTTCTATCTTTCTTGAGACCTCATCATATCTTTCTATTTCTAAATCACTCTTATAGGGGAAAACGTACTGAAACCAAAATCTTAAAAAATTATCTGATATTTTATATATCCCCTGTTTTGATTTTTGTAAATTTTCTTCTGTAACAGGCACTTCTTTTTCCATTAATTGCAATTTAACAAGTACATCGATATATTTGGTAAGAATATTTTTTTCAAGTCCAGTATCATTAGATATTTCTCCAAATTTTGTTTTGCTCCAAGAAATAGCCCTTAAAATAGATAAATAGCTTTTAGGCTCCCTTAATTCTTCTTTTAAAATAAATTCTACCTCGTTATATAAAAAAGATGTTTTTTTAAAAATATTGGTTTTAATATTTTCATCAAGAGATATTTCTTTTTTAATCTCTAGGAGATAAGCAGGCATTCCCCCGCAAATAGTGTAAATACTTAAAAAATCATCAAAACTTTTTTCAGGAAAAAACTGCCATGCCTGCTTAAAAGTTAAAGGATTTATCTGAGCCTGTCCAGTTCTTCTTCCAAAAAGAGGAGATTTGTAAGATAATACTTCAGACTCCATCATAGAAATACTTGATCCAGACAAAATTAAAAATATTTTACTTCCTTTTAAATACTCTTCCCACCCTTTTTGAAATAAAGAACTAATAGATTTATTTGTTTCAACAATATAAGGATATTCATCTACAGCAAAAACAAATCTATCTTTAGTCTTTTCTTTCAAATATTGAAAAAGATCAAGCCATTCGTTAAAACCATTTTTAACTAATAGCTTATCGTTAAAATAATTCCCAAAAAGCATTCCAAGTTCCTTTAGTTGATCCCTATCAGATCTTTTATCGGCTACAAAATAAATAGAAGGCTTGTTTTTAATAAACTGCTTAATTAATTCTGTCTTTCCAACCCTTCTTTTTCCATAGATTATAAAAAACTCAGAAGAATCTTCTTTCCATCTTTTGTTTAATTCATCTAATTCTGATTGACGATTTATAAATTTCATATATTTACCTACTTTAGATAAGTATACTCACGAGTAGGTTTTATGTCAAGGCTTCCCTTTTTCTTTTATAAAAACCTTATTATCATTTAATTTAATTTTAAGATTACAATCCTATGATTACATTCAATTTTAGGATTGCTAACATTCCTTATTTCCCCTTCTTTAATAATATCTTATAAACCCCATCAAGGAAGTCTCCTCCGGCATATCCGATGATAAAGGCAGTGGCTGAAGAAATATATTTAACTCCTTCAAACGAAATGAATGAGTTGTTTATCGCTAACGCAACTAATAATCCGACTATTCCTGACAAAAACATCATTACGAAAAAATACGGGAGATTGAATCCAGTATTCTTATAATCATATTGATGTTTTAAAAATCCAATTAGACCCCTTACTACTCCTCCTCCGAATCCGGCGATTAAGATAGAAATGTAAAATGCCATGTTATTTTAATTAAAATTTTAATTTGCCTTGAGAGACAAGATAAATAATTACTCTTAATAAAACTATTAAAAGTTCCTCCTTATTCATTTGGTTTAATGGCTTTTCAATCGTAAAAGGAAGCTTGATTGTATTATTGTCGGTTTCTACTTGATTTTCTTTGGCATAGGTATTAGCAGTCATAGAATAAAAATAGGTCTGACTGTCTGATTCTTTATTATTATCACTAACTGATGGAATTACAGTAACTGAATATATGTCTTTCCCTATATTAGAAATAACTAATTCTGATTCAAAATTTTTATCTAATCTCGTAAAACCAATGCTCATTTCTCCAGAAATACTTTTAATAATATGTGGTATTTGCTTAATTGTCCCCGAAGGATTAGAAATTTTAATCTTTAAATCTCCACTTCCACCAGTAAACTTTTGCCAATGAGATGAATAATTATTTAAAAATTGACCTAAATACAAAGTACTGTCTCCTGAAAAAGGAAGGAAGTTACTAAAAGGAATAACATGTAAATTTATTAAGTTCTTATCTTTAAAACAATATCTTGCTCCCATTGAACAATCATTAAGATATGTGGCTATTGTCCAATCAGAAAAAACATCAGAAAATGTTTCTTTGTGTCCATTTTTTAACAATGCCTCATTGATACTTTCGATTCCATTTTTATCTGATTTTAAAGAATCTGTTAATATCACTAATCCATATTGATCCACCAAGTAATGAATAAAAGAATTAATTACTCCGTAATCATATGAAGAATTATTCCATTCGGTTAAGGAATCATATGGTTTTTCTAAAAAACTATTCAATCTTGATTTAAGATAACTATTTTCACCGTCATTATAACCCATTAAAGTAATAGTATACTCAGCCCTAGCCTCATTAAGCCATACAGCCTCACTGGTTCCATTTTTTAATTCTTTTTGATTTAGGGTTATTAAATGGGTAAATTCATGAGCTAACGTTTCTTTAAGAAATTGTCCAGTAAGCAAACTGACATTAATGTAAGCCATTTCCCTTTGATTAGATAAAGGATTAACTGTTTTTTCGTATTCATCAATATTCCTAACATACCCTTTAACATTACTATTGGTTTGATAGAATAAAACCGTTATTCTTCTGTCTTTATCTACTCCAGGAATAGCTTCAGTTCCAAAAGTTGAAGTCAGCTTAGGGTAGATATTTAAATTAAATTCACTTCCCAAGCTTTCCATAACAACACCGATTTGGTCTTTTTCTGTCTGAGTTTTTGAATTCCACCAATCAGTTTCGACATAAAAATACAATCTGTCTGGAGATTTAATTAGGGTAGCTGAGACCTGACTTTTGTTATTGGGAGTAAATCCCTGTTCGACATAAAAATTAGTCTTATCCCCGGTATTATCAGCCATTACAAAAAATGGCATAACAAAAAATATTGATAAAATAAAAATATATAATTTAAAATTAGTTAATTTCATTATTTTTTATTCTAACACATGGAAATAAAAAAACAACTAGATACGATTTTTATCATGTTATGTCTTATGCTTTTGAAAAATCAAAAACCTCCCAAAAGGGAGGCTTTTAAATTTTCTTTCTATAGATGAGTTAATTTTCCTTGTACTATTAAAGTTAAAATTAATCTTAATACTGTATTAATAAGCTCATCTTTAGTCATTTCATTTAACGGTTTACTTATAGTTATCGGTCCAAGCTGTTGAGTAGTTGTAGTCGTTGGGGTGGTTGTAGTAGTGGTAGTTGGAGTAGTTGTAGTCGTTGGGGTGGTTGTAGTAGTGGTAGTTGGAGTAGTTGTAGTCGTTGGGGTGGTTGTAGTAGATCCTCCACTAGAACCTGAACCACTTCCTCCGCCATAAGAAATTTCAAAAGGAGAAATTGCAAGAGATGTGCTAGCATTTGAATAAACATCAGTAACGATAATGCTGCAATTGCTGTATCTTGCTGGACTCATAGAAACAAAAGTAATGGTATTGTTTCCGGCTGTCGCTGATGTTGTTGCACTACTACATGCTCCGCTATAAGCGATTGTACCAGCTTCAGTAGCGCTAAATACATAGCTCGGGGTTAGCGTATTTGCTGTTCCAACTGCAGTAACCTGAGCTAAAACAGGGGCAAGATTGTCAGTAATGGTTTTAGCTGTCGAAGCATCTGCATTGGTGGGAACATCAGTTACTGTTGCGGCAGGATTTAAAGTATCTCCACTAGCAACAGTTGTACTTGCACCCAATGTAACTGTTAAAACTGTATTGCTAACAGTCCAACCTACGGTTACGCTATCAAAAGTATGACTACCACTTAACCCTAAGTCGGAATCTAAATGAGCCTTAGAATCAACCCTAACTGTGGCTGTAGCTATTGGTTCACTAAAAGTCAAAACTAATTTATCAGTACCATCAATAGTTGTATTACTGTTGCTATCGGTCCAAGTAACGGTTAATACTTTCGGACCAACATTATCAGTAATAGTTTTGGCTGATGAAGCATCTGCAACACCTGCGATATCAGTTACTGTTGCGGCAGGATTTAAAGTATCTCCACTAGCAACAGTTGTTCCTGTTCCTAAAGTTATTGTTAAAATTTTGCCTGTAGCATCCCAAGAAGCAACAACCGCTGCTCCACCAATTGTATGTCCACCGCTTAATCCAATATCTGTATTTAAATTAGCAACTGAATCAGTCCTTACTGTTGCTGGATCTATTTTTTCACTAAAAGTTAAAACTAAAGTATCTGTAGCATCAATCTTTGTACTGCTATTTGTATCAGTCCAAACAACAGTATTAAGAGTAGGAGCAACAGTATCGGCAGCAGGAATAGCTACTGGCGCGAGAGTTAAATCTCCTGCTCCCCCAGCATCGGTAACAGTATCATCTGGATCGCAGGTATCAGCCGCGGCGACAGTTGCGTCAGTACCCAATGTAACCGTTAAAATAGTATTAGTTGGTCCATTCCAAGCAATGGCTAATCCTGCAGCTGACGTACCGAAGGTATGAGCACTTAGACCTAAATCACTATCTAATTGAGCCAAGCGCACGGTTGCTGTAGCCATAGCTTCACTAAAAGTGAAAGCTATCGTGTCCCCTGTATTATAAGTACCACTGCCGTCAATATCGTTCCAAACAATAGTATTAAGAGTCGGCTCTCCAGCAGCGAATACTGTAGACAATCCTGTAATCACCATTGTTATAGCAATTATCAGTCCGAATATTTTAAATTTTGAATTCATATTTAATTTTTATTTTATTATTTTAATAACAAAAAACCGCTAAAGAAACAGCCTGTCGACCCGACAAGTTCTTTAACGGTCTATTTATGTTTATAACTTTTGTTATCATTTTACTAACAAATAATATCAGGATAAATAACAACAAAATAAATTATATATTTATATTTTAGCCTTATTACAATTATTGTCAAGAATTTCTTTCAATTAAAAACAAGCATTACTGCTTGTTTAACTTATTAGCTAAAATTTCTGAATAAGGAACCGCTTTGTCTCCCTCTCCTTTCTGCTGATAATAATCAATTATCCATGAAAGAAGATCTGGATTATTATTAGTTTTGGCCAAACCATCATCGATTAATATTTTAATCTTTGCTTCATCATCATTAAACCTATATTCATACAAATAGGCAAGCATCCTATATCCTTGAATAAAATCGGGATGAGCAACTAATAATTTTTTATAATACTCCTCAGCCTTAGCCCAATTACTTAAATCAGAATAAGCATCAGCCGTATTGTTTAAAAGTAATAAATTATCAGGATTATCTTTTAATAAAATTAAGTATCCATCCAAGGCCTCCTGGACCTTACCCTGATTAGCTTTTTCGACTAATTCTAATATTTTTTCTTTTATTTTTTTATCAGCCTCAGTTTCTGTATTGTTTTCTGGATTAATATTTTGGTTCTGTTCTTGATTTTGATTCTTGTTCGGTTCTTCGCCTCCTTTATTTTTATTAAAATAAAAAACGAAAATTATTGCTAAAACTATTAACAACGCCAATATAGAGAAAATGTATTTTTTATTCATTTTTTTGATATTAAACATATGTTTTATATCTTAGCACAAAAATTAATGAAAGCAAGAACTGAAAAACCTCCCCGAAGGGAGGCTTTCAGTCTAATTACTAATCACAAGGAATATTAGTAGGTTAGAGTATTTCCGTTAACAGGATAAGAATCTGCCTGAGTCTTGTAAGAGGCTAAACCGCCAGATGCAAGAGGTGTGTAATTCCAGTCTAATCCACCAACAGTTGATGTTAAAGGACCCTTTGCACCAGGAATAGAGGCGCTAAATCTTACGTTTCCACTAGTTACACCTGTCTTAACAGCTGTTGTGTCAGCCTTTACTGTAATGGTCATTGTTTGACCAGCAGTAATGCTTGGAGCAACTGATAAAGCAGTGTCGCCAGTATCACCCTGTGTAGAATTGAAGTGTACTCTGTTGTTCCAGATAGTTACAGTCTTGTCCTGACCAATAGCGGGAGAAGTACTAAATACTATTGAAGGATCGTCATCACCGGCGCAAGCACTAATTGTGTCACCAGTAATGCTTAAGATTGTAGCTGTAGCTGTTACAGCTGAACCATCATAGAATGTTAGAGTATCACCAACTGCCCATTTGTCAAATTCGTCTTGAGAAATAGCAGCTAACTCATTAGCTTGTGTATTATTAGCACCAGAACATACTGTTACTGTTACACCACTAATGGTTGTGGCACCGCCAGCACCATCATCGGTTGTACCAGCAGCAGATGTGTTAGCAACCTCAGCTAACATATTGCTACCATTCCAAATAGACATCTTTGTGACGTATCTGAAAGGAGAGTTATCTCCACCCTTCTCAACAGTCAAGCTGTCAAAAGTCATATCTCTACTTCCAGCAGCCTTAATGTCGAACTTAGCAACTTCTTCATATGAATTAGTACTGCCAGGGCTAACTTTGCTGTCTGCAGCTAAAGTAATAGTTGGTTCAACTTCTTCGAACCTCATAATGTTACCAACTAAAGCGTTAGCAATACTTGCGTTAGCAAATTTAGCAATACCATCATCAGCATCGATAGTAACATTAGCTCCGTCTAATACTATAACGGCTCCACTATTAGCAGTGTAAGCAGTTGTTACTACGTGCCATCCTGTTGAAGCTGAATTATCTGTACCATCTACGTCACCGTAGAAGTATACAACATCACCAACAGCTAAGGCATTGTTTGAATCTGTATCAGCATCGATTTCAACAGATGTAGGTGTTAACATTGTTACAATTTGTCCAGCTGTCCATTTTGTAATAGTAGCTCCACCATTTAATCCCAAACCATTATCTGTTAAGCCTTGACCACCACCACCGGGTTGTGTTGTAACCATGTAGTAGCCAGGTGTTGTGTTTGTACCAGAAGCAGCTGTGGTTGTGAAGTAAATAATATTACCAACTGCGATAGCTTCTGAGCCATCATCGGCAGACGCTGTATAAGATGTACCTGTAACAGTGTCTTGAACTATAGCACCAGAACCAGAACCGATAGCATTCAATGTTCCGAATCCGATTGTTCCTAGCGTACCAGCTGTTAATGTACCAATATTTGTTGTATCAGCAGCGACAGTTAATACCTTAGAACCATAAGCAGGAACGATTATTTCACTACCAGAAGCAAATGTGAATACTGCTGTTCCAGCAGTTACTGCAGCAGTTGGATCTGAAGCTAAACCTGTTCCTAAAAGTTTGACTTGAGCAATGTTACCATCACCCTTAATTGATCTTATTTCTAAACGATCTATTTTCATGTCTTCAACTGTAGCAGCTAACTTTACTTTAGCTAATTCAACACCAGCTAAGCCAGTTGTTAAGAATTGAGCTGAAGCTGCACCAGATGTTTCCATAGCAACAGTCAATGTACCACCTTCAACTATAGCAATAGTTTGACCTGTGATACCAGCAGCAGCTGAAGGTCCAGCAGCAGTAGCGCTTGAAGTTGCTCCTGTTCCTGAAACACCATTTTGAAGAATCTTCGTTACTAGTGTGTCAGCAGAACCACCATCGGCAGCAGCTGTTGTTATATCAATGTATACATCAATTTGTGCAGTTGTATTTGCTGCAATGTTCAATTCTCCAGATACTGTAAATGCATTTGCAGTAGCTCCGTCAATTACTGGAGATGTTACAGCTGATCCAATTTGTGTGCCATCAGCTTTCTTTAGTTTCAAATTCTTGAAACTTGCATCTACATCAGCAGCGTCAGTACCAGTTATAGCGATACCAATACTTGATACGTTAACACCCTCTGTTGAGTTTGTTTGTAATAAGTATGAACCGATCTTAACTTCTGATTGACCTTCTACTTTTGTACTGCTACCTAAAGAACCATTCTTTACTACAGTCAATGTACCAGCAGAAGCGCTCAATTCATTACCTGTAATATATGCAGAGGCTGAATATGTAGCGTATGCATTGCTAGTTAATTTCTTGTAATAAATATCTGAAATTCTTCCATAAATAGTATCAGTTGCATCCATTGCGCTACCTGTGTCTACGACAAGGCTGATCTTCTTTGTTGTACCAGCAGGAATTGTGTAGTAAGTGCTCAATGTGTAAATATTTGCAGCTGTACCAGCGGCTGTATTAGCAACTAAACCAGTAGATGTAGGAGAAGCAGACCACAATGTCTGACCGTCTTCAGTTACTAATCTTACTGTTCCAGCAAGCTCATCATTTGCTAATCCTGAACCATTGATATTAATAAATAATTTCTGAATTTCGAGAGCCTCGCCTCTAGACTCAAAATTAAATGTTGCAATGGTTGCAGTAGATGCACCAATGCTGATTGTTCCAGAAGGAGATGTTGTAGCTTTTGAAACATACAAACTTCCAGAAGCAATAGTCATGTGGTTGAATCCAGCATTACCAGTAGCGATATCACCGATTGGGAAGCTAGAATCGACAGAAGCTCCAGCAGTAGGAATAACATTTAATCCTGTAGAAGCTCCAGTGGCTACAACATCGTAGTCGTTCTGGATGATGAATTGAGCGGTTCTTGAAGAACCGTTAACAACATCTACTTTAACTGATAGATCTTTTGTTAAACCTTTTGCAATCTTATAAGGAGCAGCTGTTAGATCAAATGTTACATATTTATTAGTTGCAGAAGCAACAGTAGATAATACTGTTCCATCTGGAGCAACTAATTTAATGTTTGTAATATCTGCATCAGCAACTGTTCCGTTCTGATAAATCTTTAAAGATTTTAAATACATGTCTTCATTGGCACCAGCAACGAAACTGAATCTCTGAATTTCGTATCCAGTTGTTCCAATGTCCTTAGAAACAGTAGCTGTTGTCAAAGATTTGACATCGGCTGTTAATGTTCCCAAGGTTGCGGTTGTGTCAACCATAGAGAAAGTATTACCGATTAGAGGTAATCCAGTAGGTGTTCCTGACATTGCTGTCAAGTTAGCACCAACTGTTCCTGCTAATCCGTTAACACCACTTACCATGTTGAACTGAACCTGAATTACTTTTGTTGTTCCGGCAGGAACTGTAATTGGGTCATTAGCGAAAGTTACTGTAGCTACGCCATTAGCGAAAGTTACAATATTTCCATGCCTTACACCGTTTTCATCAGCAACTACTACTCCAGCAACATTTGTGTCTATTGAAAGACCTGTTTTCTGGACTGTTAAACTTGTAACAGTTTGAGCTGTAGCTCCGGCTGAAACATTAATCTTTAATACTGGGTTGTAAGCTGAAGCTTCACCTAATGTACCAGAAGGCTGACTAGCAGCTAAAGATACAGTGTAGGCTCCTGTAGCAGGAGTTGTGGTTGTAGTAGTTGTTGAACCACTAGCAATCATAGCATTAGCCTTTGCTCTTGAAGCTGTTCCGAAGAATCCTGTTCCTGCGGCTAAGCCGTAAGGAGTTAGAACTTCAGAAGCATACTTATTTTGGAATTTTACTACTGCAGCTTTTGTCATGGCACCAAAGTAAGTTGTTTCACTTCCTTTGTTTCCGACAGAAGTTGCTGTGTCTGAATTTAATAGAATCTGTAGGTATTTTACGTTGCTACCTGTAGAACCTTGCGCTAAGTTAGTAGTAAATGTAAAACCAGCAGGAATGCCAGTTATTGTTCCAGTTCCTGTTTGTGTGCCTGTCTGTGAACTACCAAGTAATTGGACGATCAAGGCCATAAGACCTGTAGAATCACATTCACTTAATGTAGTTAAAGAGCAAGCAGCAAAAGCTGGACTTACTACTACTGATAGAGTCAAGACTATACCAGCAACAATACCGAATTTTTTTGTACTCATTTTTGTATTGTTTATTTATTATAACTGTCGTTTGTCGACCGTTATGTCCGATATTACCCTTTGTCACTCCGCTTTGCTTTGTTGGGCAAAGCGGAATGACAGTGAGATAATATGGAACAAACGACTATTTTCTTTGCGAACCCCTTTCCTAAGGCTCATCCTCAAAGCATTAGCTCTGAAGATGAACCTCTTAAAGAATGGATCCGCAGAAGATTCTTATTTATTCACCTCTTTCGTATCTATTCTTTATTCACTAAAAAAATGAACAAAGAATAAAAGCGAATTATTCAGTTGGTTGGATCTGATACAATATTTCTATTGCTTCACTGTACTTCGAAACGTCAAAATTCTCCTTTGCTTGTTGTAGGAGACTCTTCTGGTCTATTGTTAAATTGTTGATGTTAGCTTCAAATTCTTTAATTTCACTTTCGGCAAGAATCTTATAGAAAGTTTGATAATCTTCACTCTCATTACTCATGATTGATGCATTAGTTGTTTCTTCGATCTTTGAAATTTTAGAAACAATACTTTGAACCAATTCTGCTTTCTGACTCTCCGGAAGTTTTGATAGTTGACTAGACGCAACTGACAAAGCTTTTTGCACTTCAACTATTCCGGCAGCTAATTTCTTTCCCTGATTTTCGCTTACTTTAGAAATCCTGTCAAGTTCACTTAATCTTTGATCTGCTTGTTCAACTTTAGCAATAGCCTGAGCCTCGGGTGATAACAAGGAAATCCTCACTGATTCATATGCTTGTTTCAAACTGTATAATCTGTCTCCTGGTAAAGTTCCTTGGGCAGTAATCATGGCGAATCCAAAAACAGCAACAATTAAACTTGATAACACTGGCATCAATACTTTAGGAGTTTCAAAGACTGTTCCAATAGTATTAAAAAATGAAGCAAAGATTGTAGCTGTTGAATTCTCTTCAAACTGCTTAGAAAGAATATTTCTCTTACTAAAAGAAACCCACTCTGAATTGGGTTTCACTGCTTTCAATGCTTCTAAGTTTTTTATAATCTTTATTTCCTCCATAGTGTCTCTTACTAATGTAGACGTAAAAACAAGAGTTTTGTTACAGTTTGAGCTATTTAAGCCATTCCCCTAAAGATATTCCAGATTGTTTGACTATTGCCTTGAATGTTCTAGGTTTTAAGGTTTTAGATCCATGAAAGGGAACCTGGACGATTCTTGGCTCATGATTACGGTTACCAGTATAGAAATAATGACTTCCTTTGGTGTAAGAATAGATAAAACCGTTTTCCTTTAAAAAGTCCTTTACTTCTGAAAATGTCCAGTTAAATATTCCTTTTGTCATAATTCTAGGCAAATACTGGAGTATTAAACGGAGCGTGCCCAAAGCTATAAACCTGTTTTAACTTTGAATCCTTTTCCGTCTTATCTTTTTCTAATCCTTTCCACATTTCCTCATATTCCTTATCAGGCTTTTGATTCAAAGGCATGGGACGCATTTTTAATCTTTGAGCAGTCTCAACATATCCTTCTATCGCTTGAAACAAAGAAGCCATTACCTCTACAGGATTATCCCCTTCTTCCACAATATTAAATTCTAATGCTACTCCATACCAAACACTGTCCTCCTTAAAGATTATATATCTTACAGAGCCTTTATTTAATGTGTTTTTGTATTTCATATTTGTAGGTAGATTATACTAAAAATACTGCTAAAAGTCAATAAATCAATTAAAACTTCCTATTTAGTTTAGACGTAAAAACTAAACTTTTGTTACATTTTTAAGATATAAAAAACAAGGATTCTTTTCCTTGTCTTTTATGCTTCTAGTATTTTCTTTAATTGCTTCATTCCTCTGGAAACTAATACTCTAGTTGCTCCTTGGGATTTATTCAGTGCTTTAGCCACTTCAGAATATGGCTGTTGCTCAATGTAATACATGGAAACAGCAATTCGGCAATCTTCGCTCAATTGTCCCAAAGCAGCAGTAACCATTCTCATGTCATCGTTCTGGACAGCTTGTCCAGCAAGGTCTTGGCTTTTGTCCAGAATGTTTTCAGGATTGTCCAGAATAACTGGATTCTGGTCTTTGGTCCTATAATGATCAATAATCAGGTTCTTAGCGACGCGAAACAAAAAGCCTGATGGACTCTTCACTTCTTTATCAAAAGAAATCTCTTTCCAGAGCCTGGTAAAAGTTTCCGAAGTGATGTCTTGAGCTAATGCTTCATTGCTAACCTTAAAAAAAACAAAGCGATAGACTTTATCTATATGCTCGTCATATATCTGTGAAAAAAATTGTTCTTTAAATTCAGTCGATTGCATTGTTCTTTTTAAACTATTAATGTCCAGAACCTTATCGTTCGTGTCCTAAACTGTCCTGATTGATTGTCCACAATTGTCCACGATTGTCCAGAAGTTGTCCACATTGTCCAGAACCGTGTCCAGAATGTCCAGAATAATGTCCACATTGTCCAGAACCGTGTCCAGAATGTCCAGAATAACTTTCTATCAGGACTCGCTAATTTTATAGGCCGTCATCTTGCCTCCACCCATACAAGAAATAATTTTCATTTCCTTTAATCCTTTCAGTTCTCTTCTGATGGTTCGGGGATTCATTTCTGGGAAACATTCACTAATTTGATTGGCCTTTAATTGACCCTTACTTTGAAGAATCTCTAAAACCTTTAATTGAACTGATGAAAGCTCTTCATAATTAAGATGTTTGACTTCCCTTTTTACCATTTCTACTTTTTTATCTTCTTTTGCCTTTTCTTCCTTTATATTCCCCATGTTAGCAAAAACAGCAACCGATTCTTCTTTTTGTATCTCAACAGCGATAGGTTTTTTTACTTCCTTGTCCTTTATTACACTTAGACCAAGAGAATCTTTCAAAACTTCGTATTCCCTCTCCAAAACTTCAAAGTTTCTTTCAGCTACCCATTCCTGTTCTTTAGCAATGCTAAAATAGGTCTTAATCAGTTCTATTTTTGATAATACTTTATCCAAATACTGCTCCTTTTCTTTTGGAGTTGATGAGAGAGATTTACCCTTTACAAGGTTCGAGAAAAACATTACATCAAGGCCCTCTTTACGAATCGCAAACTTAAGGGGCTCCTCTTTAGGAAAGAGGTCGGTCACCTTGTATAAGGCGTTTGTCAATTTAATGATGTTTTCCTCTGTCATAGTCCATATTATATGGTAATGAAAAAGAAAAGTCAAACCAAATAAAAAACGGCCTAATTATTTAAAAAAGTCGTTATTTTTTGCTGACATCAACGAAGAAATATTCCTTCCCGCCAATAGTAATTTTTTCGACCTTGGTTTTGTCGATTTTACCAACAGGACAATAGCCGGCCAGAGGAATACCATTGCCCTTTTCTAAAACACACATTCCCCTAGCTCCTCCACCGCCAGAAATTTCTGGTCCGCAGATAAATCTTCCTTGGCTGCTCCGATTAAGAAATTTACAAAAAGGATATTTCACGATAATTCTTTTTTCGTCAATCCAGATAGCAGGATGTTCTCCTCTGGCTTCTTTCTTTTGAAGAAACATCGTTATCGCTTCTTCTAAAGAATTAACCCCTAAGACAAGGTTTGTGTCGACAATAGGACAAGAATCAGTTTTGATTTTTTCTAGAATCAAATTCCTTTTTTTGTCGTATTCAACAATAACCCCAATCCCACCAACCTCAACAAATTTAGTATGAAGAAAAGAAGAACTCTCTCCTTCAAAAATTCTTGTGAGTCTTTCTTTTACGGGTATGTCAATATACATCCATAATCACTCCAAAATGTTGTTTTTTGTCAAAGTTCAAACACAATCCTCCTTGTTTTTAATAAGAATAAATTGCAATCGTGAGTATATAACAAAATTATAGGTTGTCAATAAAATAACTCAAAAAATTTAAACAAAAATACTATTTATATAAATTATTATGATTCCCTAACGTTAAAAAAACAACAACATTTCCGTCGTCTCTAAAAATAGCACGCCAATCACCTGTTATATTTATACTTCTGAGTTGAGAATACTTTCCCCTTAAAGAATGATTATTAAGCAAAGGATTGAATTTATTAACCAAAAAAAGATTAAATTTGTCTTCGAAATTTCTTTTAATTAATAATGGCGAAGAATTAAAACGTTTAATAAAATTTTTATTAAATTTGATTTCCATACTTCCTGTTTTTGTCATTCAGCCATTTTATAGCATCTTTAGCATTATTAAAAGATGGGGAAATATTTCCCTCCTTAGCTTCTTTATCAGCCTCCTTGAGCTCATTAATTAGCCAATCTGATGGTTCTTCTAAAGAAATATGTATTTCTTTTTCTATTATAAATTTCCTTAAATAAACATTTAAAACATCACTTAAATTAAGACCCATCCGATTAGCTATTTTTTGAGCTTCGCCCTTTACCTTTTTATCTGTCTTAAAATTAACTATTGTGGTCATACGCTTTATATATACTTTATATATACATTGTATATATAAATAAAAATTTGTCAAGCTGTAAAAGAAAACGGCCTAAGCCGTTTTAAATATCTTTATTGATAATTTTTCTTAAATATTATTAAGATATTCAATATCTAAAAATTATATCAACCCAAAACTTATCTCTAATGCTCTATCAACTTTTTGCATCGATTTTAAATTTAACTCTCCAATTTTTTTAACAAGCCTTTTCTTATCTATTGTTCTTACTTGATTTAAAATAATAACTGATTTCTCGGATAAACCTCCTTCAGGGGGGATAATTAAAACTTCTGTTGGATAAATAGTATCATCAAAGTGAGAACCAATAGCTGCAACAATCGTTACTGGACTATAATGATTACCAATATTATTTTGTAAAATAAGAGCTGGTCTAGTTTTACTAATTTCTGAACCAACAGTTGGATCAAAATTAACAATATATATTTCTCCTCTCTTAGGTGTTAACATGCTTCGTCAATCAAAAACCAATCTTCAGCAACCGATAAATCTCTCTTAGAACGAATAATAGCCCCTTCGCGAAGTTGTTTTTTTAAATTAGCTTGTCCAACCCCTTCAACATAGAAACGCACTGCCTGATCAACAAATGAACTTCTGGTTCCCTTTTGAGCAATATTATCAAGAAGTTGAATAGTTTTATTAGGCAAAGTAATATTTATCCTTTTATATTTTGTAGATGTGTTTATTTTCATATTTTCATGATACACACTATCAATGTGTAAGTCAAGGGAGTGCACTTAAGAGACTGTGCACCCCCACAATAAACTACTGAAATACATCTATTTTATACACCCGCTGTGTATCAGAGAAAAAAGTTTCATTATCACCGATAGAGATAGAGTCACCATAATAACTACCTGGGGAAACATAAAACATTCTATCTTCCATCTTTTCAGGCATATTATTAGAATCATATCCAAAGATACCACCAATCTTAGTAAAATAAATTCTATTTAATGAATCGGAAACTACAAAATTAACACCACTAAAAGTTCTTTCCCATTTTGTTTCTCCATTAGATATGTTGGCCGCGCCTAAATACCAAATCATTGGATAAGAACCTGCTAATATTTTCGAATAATAAAATTCGTCCTCATTAAAACCTAGTGGACCATGATAATCATCTTTAAACCACAATATTTGAGAAAGATTGCTATCTACGGCATATAGAACTGGATAAGTTTCTCCCAATTTTACATTTCTTCCATTACTTAAACTTAATAATAATATTCCTTCAAAAGAAATACTTACCCGATCGATTATAGCAATGGTATCAATCGGACCAGAATATGTTTTTTCGTATTTAGGAAAAAACTGTTGCTTTATTATTTCCCCGTTGCTGTACTTTATTACAAAATCATTGATTGAAAAATATATATTGTCTGAATCGTCAATAACTAACTCCGTAAATGAAGCTGGATTGAGACCTTTTAATATCTCCTGATCATTATATAGCTCTATTTCCAATCCATTTTTATCAATTGAGATTAAACTCGGTCCAGTTGCTTCTTTGGTAGCTAAAAAGTATATTTTTTCTTTAGAATCAATTATTATTGACCTAGTAAACACTCTTGTGTAGTCTTTTTTCCATACAATCTTACCTGAAGGACTTAAGGCATAGATAGAATGCTCGCTCGAAAGATATATTGTTCCATCTTTACCCAGCGAAGGATAAAAACCACAAGCATCAGAGCAATGGATACTCCACTTCTTTTGAAGATGATTGTAAGCGTAAAAATCATATGATTTGTTATTACTTCCCCAGAAATATAATGTTCCGTTTTCATCGATCACTAAGCTTGAAGTAAAATCATTATTAAAAGTAAATTGCTGATTTCCTTCAATTAAAATATCAGGAACAAAAGATGTTCCTATCGGTCCATCAAATTGGCTATGACCACTTCTTCTAAAGTCATAATAAGGAGCTCTTTTTTGATGATTAGCTTCGGCTATTGAAAAAGAAACTCCTTCTGACAATGGAGAAATATTATTTTCTGGATCTTTAGCTATTATCTTAAAATGATATTCTGAATCATAGAAAAGATCTTTAATAACAACGCTTCTTTTATTACTTTCTCCTAAAATAATATCTATATCGGTATATTCTTTAATATTAACAAGATTATTATCATCTATTTGATTATTGCGAGAATAATATATCTCATAATCAAGATTTTCAGCAGCAGTATCTTCATCAAAAGGAGCTGTCCACGACAATACTACTGAATTTTTTTGTTCTTCGTCTATTAAAGCAACTAAATCTTGTATTTTCTCAGGAATCTTGGGGACATGATTTCTCGGGCTCGAATTTTCAGATTGAAAATCATTTAAATTATTATCTGTATCTCTATATTTTCCATTAGACCATTTTCTTCCTATGACCTTGTCTGATTCAGAGATAAGAAACGATTCACTTTCTTTAACAATTGGGCTGATATCATCGCTTCTCCAAGAAACCGTATCTATTTTAAGAGCAATCGTGTTGACTGTCTTTTCTTCATTGGTTGGTTCAACCACTTCTTCTCCTTCTTTAAATTCAGTCTTTACGTATTTAGGATTATTAGAAAATATAGAAATAGATCCGGACGAATTTCCTATTTGTCCTGTTTCGTAATATTTGTCTTCCATAGATTTAACCTTCCAATCAGCCCCATTTCCCATCATTGCATCACCGCTATCTCCAAATATATCTATAATATAGTAAGAATTTGAATTTATAATAGCTCCCTCTGGAAATTTCCAATTACGATAAGGATTATACCATTCAGACGCTGGAGAATAATAAGAAAGATAAAAACAGTTTTCTTCGCTTGGGCACAAATCTATTGGATTTTCTGTTTGATTATACATTTCTATATATTCTACTCCTCCACTCTCTCCTGTTTGAACTTCGGTTATTAAAAGATGATTGCTATTATCAATTAATTGCTCATCTTCTTCGGGTTGTTTTTCTTCTTCTGGGTCTTCAACAGCTGTTTCAATGGTATTATCAGCTTTTGGTGTTCCCCATAATCCACTTAAATTATCAACTGATTCTGAAAAATAAGTATGCCAACCGTTTAAGTCATTATTTCTCTCCATTGTTTTCCTCTGCTCGTTATCTCCAGCTGGCCAATCAGGATTAGCTAAAACTTCGTCCATTAATTGACAATTTGAATTAAATAATCTTAATGATTCGTTATTATTTGATAATCCCCCAGAGTATTCTTTATCCATCTGAATATTAGAGACAGAATCATCATCGGTTCTCTCAAGAAGATAAAATCCTTGAGGACTAATAATAGCAGAATTGTCAAAAACAATTTTAATATTATCTGCGTCTAATAGTTGCCAATCGGCTAAATTAACTGTTTCATCAGAAATATTCTTTAATTCAATCCATTCGTCATTTGCACTGTTTTCACTTCCCATCCAGGCTACTTCATTGATAATAACCTTGCTATTGTCAGGAGCAGATAGATTTAATTGAGAACAATAAGTAATTACGGGAACGCTCGAGCTTCCTCCATAATTTACGGTTGAGGATAAACTATTTGTCGAAACAGCAACTGAAGCCGTGGCTTCTTGCTTTAAGCTACTATTAGTTTCCTTTGGTGTTCCCCAAATATTATTATTTTCACTTCCAGAATAGGTGTGCCATCCGTTTAAATCGTCATTCCTTTCCATTGTTTTTCTAGTAGAACTATCTCCAGCCAGCCATTTAGGATTACCAGAAACAAAATCTTTTAATTGACAAAGGCCATCAAAAAGATATAGTTCTTCTTCAGAATTAGACAATGAACCCTTATAAATTAAATCTGCAACTTTAAAAGGGACAGAATCATCATCAGTTCTTTCTAATAATAAAAAACCGTCCTTCGGCACGGTAATATCTTCAAAAATAATGTTTATCTGGTCTTCCTTGTCTCGCAATGTCCATCCCTTTAAATTAATATCCGAAGCAGAAATATTCTTTAATTCAATCCATTCGTCATTTGCACTGTTTTCACTTCCCATCCAGGCTACTTCATTGATAATAATATCACGAGAAGAAACATATTGAGATGCATTTGAACAGACTACGGGAATTACTTTTTCTTCGGTTTTCTTTTCAACTTCCTTGATTGCTTCTTTCTCTTTGTTTATTTTGCTATCCTTTTCGTTTATTTTTTCTTTTTCAACAACATCTTTCTTGATTTCCTTCACAGGATAGTCTTTTTCTAGTGTATCGTTTTCACTCATCGACTCGACTTCTTTGTTTATAGCTTCCTTATTAGTCGTATCTTTAAAAATATATTCTGTTAAATCTCCTGTATTATTTCCAGTTAAAAAGTTAAAAACATCAGAAAAGTTATTAATCGTATTTTTTATAGGATTAATAATATATTTTTCCTGCCAAGTCTTAGGTTTTAGTCCAAAATCAGGAACCACCTCTGGAAAAATAGTTTTAATTGTTGTATTTTTTTTATCCCAAAAATACGATCCAAATAATCCATCTTCCATTATCCCATTAATTTCAACAATAAAGGGAGAGATATTCTGACCATATTCAAGGCTATTTGAAAAACCCCTGACTCCACCAATAGAACCTCTACTTGCAGGAGGAACAATTTCCTTCGGGGAATATATTCGAGCAACAACCTTACTTCTATTATCGTCAATCCGCTTATACATGATTATGTATTGTAGTGGACTATCAACCTCTCCGGATTCAGTCTTATACTTCATTTCCATCGCTCCAAAAGAAACTTTAATTTGATCTTTAAAAAAATACTCCTTGAGATAATTAACTGCCATGCTAACTGTTCCTTTTTCTAATTTTCCTATCATTCCAGAAGTATCTTCTGTTCCAATAAGTCTAGCTATATCTAATGATTCCTTGACGACATTAAAAGAAGCGTCTAATGGAAGATCTTTGAAAAAATAATTCCACATACTCAACATATAAATATGCTTAAGTAATGATACAACGGTTGTTTCCATTGGATTAGAATAACCATCAGATTTTGATAATATCCATTGGCTATATAACAAATCTGGAAAATTTTGTAATATTCTTTTACTTTCAAATTCAGAAAGAACCTGATAGTTGTCTTCTTCAACGAAATTAAAAAAATTAAAATCTATAGCAAAAACTTTTTGTGGTACGGCTAAAAAACATACAAACAATAATGTTAATACCGCACTGTCTAATAAATTGTAAAGTTTCATTTTTTAATATTAACTGTTGTTAAGAAATTATTAAATTCTTGAAGGCATACCTCTTTATCCTGTCCAAAAAGATAGGAATGGAAGCTATAGATTATATTATTGTACGGAATGCTAAAACTAGTAAAAATGCCCTGATTTTCTCCTTCATTTTTAAAATCATTTTCTTCAAGACCGTTTAATCCGGAAACTTCTCTAGTTTCACATATTTTTTGCTCATCGTTCTGATATCGAGAGCAATAATTACTAGCTATCTTATCTTTCAAATAACTATAATCTATGTCGTAATTGCTTCCTTCTTTTTGTAATTCAGCATAAACTTCAATCCAACATCCCTTTTGGGGAATAAAAAATGAGTCTTTTTCAAGAGGAATAAAGTCGGAGCTATGTATAGATAATCCTATGCTATCTTTTTTTATTTCCCACCCATCAGGAACAGCAAATGTTAACCCAACCTCCTTATTCTCTATATACTTTTTGCCATCAATTTCCTGCTCTAAAACTTTTTCGAAAGAAACAAGGCCCATTTTTGATTCCTGCCATTTATTATATAAAAAATATCCAGTAGTAATTAAAATCAAAGTTAAAACTGACAGAATTATTATTTTGCTAATTTTATTCATTTTATTCAATTATTAATTCATCTTATTAATCTAACAAAAAGAACTGTATCTTTTAAAAAGAACTATTTAAAGAACTTATCGCTAACTATTTAAAAATTTAAAAGAGACTATTCCTGTCTCTTTTTTAACAAATCACTACCCATTCCAAATAATTTACCACCCGCCCACAACATGAATGATGCAAAGATAATCCAAGATGTCATGTTCAATAATTGCGTTACTGTATTTTCTGGAATCATTTGGCTAATTTGATCTTTTACGATATTTCCTATTTGATTCTGAATGTCTGTTCCTGTTGTAGCACCGTTGCCTGTCGTGGTCGTCTGATTATTAACAAATACCTGTGGAAATTCCTTCTGAGCAGAAAAATAATAATAGGACGTAGTAATATCCCAAAAAACTACAAATAACCCTGCAGTTATTAAAACCGACGCAAGAAATTGTCTGATAGTAAATTCCATAGAATATTTTTAATTTGATAGATTATATGTCTTTTTTAATTTCGATTCCCGCAGAATTTAAAATGCTTTTTATTGTTCCTAATGGTAAATTTTTAGAATGATACGGGACCACTGCTCTCTTTTTTGTCTTATTGTTATAAAAAACGTAATGACTGCCCGTTGTATGATCTATATAAAAATTATTACTCTGTAATAATTTTATTAATTCTTTTGAGGTAAAACGGGGAATCTTAGGCATAAATAATCTCTAGTGTAGCAAATAAATTATCTTTATCGCTAAGTATGTGTCCTCCATGCTTCTTCACGCTTGCCAGATAAGCACCAATTGCATCATAAGCCATTTCTTTAGCTTCTTTTAAGTTCTTTCCATAAGTTATACATCCAGGAAGGGCAGGAACAACAACAGTAAAACCACCTTCTGGCTCAGGTCTTAAAATAATATTATATTGAAGAATTTTCTTTTTCATGTTTAAATATTAACATTGCCCAAAATACTTGTCAAACAATAATTTAATATTTTCTTTCTAAAATATCTAAACCGTTATTAATTGCATCACAAATAAAGTTTTGAAGTTGAGTAAAGTCATCACTCAACTGAGACTTTTCTAAATAAACATAATAAAGATATTTTGTTCCCTGTTTAATAACTGCTGGAACTAAATTTTCTCTTAGAAGTATTGCGGTTAAGAGAAGCCTACCCACTCTTCCGTTACCATCAGAAAAAGGATGTATCTTTTCAAAAGAACTATGCACTTCTGAAGCAAAAGCTATCACATCGTTATTCTTCTTTTTATTAAATAAATCGGATATTAATTCGGGAATTTTTAAATAATTAGCTGTCGGAACGCTTGTACCCAATATTCTTACTGGATGAACCCTATATCTTCCTGCGTCATTTATTATTCCATTCATTAAAATGCTATGTAATTTTAAAACTAAAGATTCATCAATTTCTCCTTTATTAAGAATGAAATCAAAAAGATAATTAAGGGCAGTCTGATGATTTTTTGCTTCAAGTTGTTCAGATAGTGTTTTTTTAGAAAAAGAAATATTAT
The DNA here is from genome assembly GCA_035404185.1 of Candidatus Pacearchaeota archaeon. Classification (NCBI taxonomy): domain Archaea; kingdom Nanobdellati; species Candidatus Pacearchaeota archaeon. The sequence continues at coordinate 38,614 of DAONGN010000001.1, forward strand.
CAAATATAATCGAAGCTGTTTCTTTTTCGCTTAAGGTGCTTCCCTCTATTTTGTTTGAATGGTAAGTTAGTTTAAGAATAAATTCTTGTTTAATGTCCGGACTTGAAATAATTTCTTTTAAAATATTGCTATGCTTCTTGCTTCTTTCTTTTATTTGTTCTTTTTTATTTTTTAAATATTCCTCTGTTATCTGTTTTTGTCCTGTTAATTCTAAATAAAAGCTTCCTATTAAATTTTGCTTATCAATCCTTGGTTTTGATTTTCCATTATACCAAGCATTTAGTGTAGCAAAAGAAACTCCAAACTTTTGGGCCATTTCTGTCTGTTTTAAACCAGATACTTTTTGAATAATTTTTAATTTCTCCGATATTGTCATAACTTTATATAATAATAACAAACTATATAAAGTTTGTCAAACTATATAAAGTTACAAACCGGAAAAAGATTTAATCTTTGAGACAGGAATAATGTTTATAAAATCATTAATATCCCTATATCCTATTCCCAAAACTTCCCCCTTAATATCGAAAACAGGAGCACCATTAATTTTTTCATTTTCGATAATATTAGTTTTAATTAAATTTTCATCAAAAGTTTTAACAATTCCTTCGTTTACGCTATTTGATAAAATAAAAACTCTCGTTCCTATTTCCAATTTAGATAAATCAAAAAATCCTTTAGCTTGAAGATTATTTTTATCAAGCTTAATTAAAGCTAAGTTTTCATTTAGGTCTCTTTTTAAAACCTGATAAGAAATACTGCTCCCTCCGTTAATTGTAATATTTACTTTAGATCCTTGGGGTACATTTTCAGCAAGAGTAATAATTAATCCATCGACAGTTAAAACTAAACCAAAACCTTGAATTTCTTTTTTATTATATTCAGTCTTTAAATTAACGACCGAATCTTTTACATTTTTGATAGCGCTTGTTAAGGCTGTGTTTTCCTCAATATATACCCTTTCCTCCTTATTAACTAGTTGAACAAAGGCTGATTGATTTTTAAAAACAAAAAGCCAGGCGATCGTTCCACCTAGTGTTCCCAAAAGAATAACTATTATTACTTTTAAAAAATTATTTATTTGCATTAACTTTCGCTAAAGGTTTTTTAGTTTTCTTATTAGATATTGTTTTTAAAAAAATATCATCTTTATCAGCATCTATTGAGATGGTATCTCCATCTTTTATCTCATCGGTTACAATCTTTAAAGCCATGGGATTTAAAATCAATTTCTGGATTATTCTTTTTAGGGGACGAGCTCCTAAATTAGGATCAAATCCTTGTCTCGCTAATGATTGCTTAGCTTTTTCAGAAACAATAATTCTAATATCCTTTTTCCCTAATCTCTTTTGAACCTTATTTAACTCTAAATCAACAATTTGTTTGATTTCTTCTGCTCCTAAATAGTCGAAGATAACAATTTCATCGACCCTGTTAATGAATTCGGGCTTGAATTTTTCCTTCAATGCTCCTTGAATTTTTTCTTTTAGCCCTTCTTTCTGGCTTAATTTTCCATTATCAATAAAACCCAAAGGAGCTTCTTTGGCAATAATATCAGAACCTATATTCGAAGTCATAATTAAGATAGTGTTCTTGAAAGAAACTACTCTTCCCTTAGAATCGCTCAATCGTCCATCTTCTAAAACCTGAAGTAAAATATTAAAAACTTCGGGATGAGCTTTTTCAATTTCGTCTAAAAGAATAACACTATATGGCCTTCTTCTTACTTTTTCGGTTAATTGACCCCCCTCATCATAACCAACGTATCCTGGAGGACTACCAATCATTTTTGATACATCAAACTTTTCCATATATTCAGACATATCAACTCTAATCATGGCATTCTCATCATTAAACAAGAACTCAGCTAGAGCTTTAGCAGTCTCTGTTTTTCCAACTCCTGTTGGGCCTAGAAACATAAAGGAACCTAGAGGCCTTGATTCTTCAGATATACCAGCCCTAGAACGCCTAATAGCATTAGAAACAGCCTTAATTGCCTCTTCTTGGTCAATAATTCTTTTGCCCAACTCTTTCTCCATATTCTCCAATTTAAAAGCTTCTGATTCCATCAGTCTAGTTACGGGAATTCCTGTCCAACGCGAAACAACTCGACTTATTTCTTCTGGCCCAATCTCTTGTTTTAAAATAGGATTCTGTTTTTGCAATCTAATTAGTTTATTCTCCTGTTTTTTTAATTTAGCAAATAAATCAGGCAAGGTCCCATATTTTATTTCCGCAACTTTTTGCAAATCACCTTCTTTTAATAGTTTCTCTAGTTGATATTTTTCCCTATCAATATTCTCTTTTAAACTTTTAATATTAGACATGGTTTCTTTTTCGGTTTTCCATCTAACTGAGAAAGTATTAGCTTTTTCCGAAAGTTCGGCTAATTCACGACTAATAACTTTTTCTCTTCTCTCTATATGTTCTTTTTCTTTATTGTTAGCATTTAAAATTTCTTTCTTTAAAGCTTCTCTTTCAATTTCTAATTTCTGAATTTCTTTTCTTAAATCTTCTAATTCAATCGGGTTAGATTCTATTTCTAATCTTAAGGCTGAAGCAGCCTCATCCATTAAATCAACTGCCTTGTCTGGTAAAAATCTATCAGTAATGTATCTGGCTGATAATTCGGCGGCAGCAATCAAAGCTGAATCTTTAATTTTTAATCCATGATGTAGTTCGTACTTCTCTTTGATTCCTCTTAATATGGAGATTGTGTCTTCAATGCTCGGCTCGGTAACAAAAATTGGTTGGAATCTTCTTTCCAATGCTGCATCACTCTCAATATATTTATGATATTCTTTAATTGTTGTCGCTCCAATAGCTCTCAATTCTCCTCTTGATAACGCAGGCTTTAAAAGATTAGAAGCATCAACCGCACCTTCAGCTGAACCAGCTCCAACTAAAGTATGTAATTCGTCTATAAATAATAAATATTTTCCTTCTCCTTTCTTGATTTCTTTCAAAAGCATTTTGATTCTCTCTTCAAATTCACCTCTAAATCTTGTTCCAGCAATCATTGCTCCTAAATCAAGACTAACTAATTCCTTATCTTTTAAACTTTCAGGAACATCTCCTCTAACTATTCTTTGAGCTAGACCCTCAACTATAGCAGTCTTTCCAACTCCTGGCTCTCCAATTAAAGCTGGATTATTTTTGGTTCGACGAGATAAAATCTGCATTAGTCTTCTAATTTCGTCATCTCTTCCAACCACAGGATCAAGTTTTCCCTTTTTAGCTAAAGTAGTTAAATTTCTGGTATAATTTTCTAATATCTTATATCTAGCTTCAGGATTGGGAGTAGTAATTTTTTCGCCTCCCCTTATTTGTCCAAATACTTTTTGAGCAGAAAAATAGTCTAACTTTTCTTTTTGCTCTTCGCTGCCCAATGTCCTCAAATATGTAACTCTTTTCAAAATGTCTCCAGCAAGACTACTTGTATTTAAAAGTGATAAAAATAGATGCTCCAATGAAACAAAATCATCTCCCATGTTTATCGCTTCATCTTTTGCTCCATTTAAAACTCTGTCCATATCTTGAGTAAGATAAAACTGCCCTACTATTTTATTGTTTGTTATAGTCGGAATTTGGCCTAAAGCACTTCTTATCTTTTTCTGTAAATCTTCAATATCAACATTTAGCTTGTTTAAAAGGGTAAAAACAATATTGTCATTGTCCGATAATATAGCAAAAAGTAAGTGCAAGGCATCAATATGCTGTTGCCCCATATCTCGGGCCAAATTTTGTGCTTGCATTACTATTTTTTGAGCTTTATTTGTAAAATTTATTCCTTCCATATTTTTTAAAAATGATAAACTTTATATATCAATCTTACCCCGAAAGTGATAAAAATGCAATAATAAAACCCGCAAAATCTTTTGTTTAAAAGAATGCGGATTTACTTTAAAGTGATTGCTTTAATGGTGATGATAAGCGCTAATCCACAGACTGTCTCGTTGATAAAAATATCCCTATGATCAACTTCTTTAAATGCAAGATAAATCCTACGGAAGATGCCTATCTTTTCAACTTCGACTAAAGCTTCTTGATAAGAATAATCTCCTATCTCAACCGAAGCTTTAACCAAAATTTGTTCCACCTCTTCGTCCTTGTTTAATTTTTCATGAACTAAGTTGGCGATCTGTACATTATGCTCTCTTACGAAGGTTTGGAGTAAAATTCTTGCCACGTCCTCTTTTGCCTTCTTAAGATATGTATATTTAGAATCACATGTGAACATAAAAATGCCTCCATAAATCTTACAACTGTTGTGTATTTTGTCAATAATTAATCAACAGTAAATAAAAACCCACCTATCTTGAATTTTTCTCAAAAAGATGGGTTATGAAACTGAAAGAACAGTATCTGAACAACTGTTCACAATGAACAGAAATTTCTTGATGGTATCTCCCTTTCCAAAGAGATGGATCCGAAGAACGCCTTGAGAAATATTTCTGCCTTCTTTTATCAGTTCCCTTTCTTTGACTCCTATAATGAAGTCATGCTTAATGGTAGTTGCTGCTCTGCTTAGGGCCTTTGCTGGCCTTAAGCTTTTCCTAACTAACACAGTTTCCATAATTATATTATACAACATCTATATATTTTGTCAAACAAAATAAAAACAGGCTATATTTTGTTAATATAGCCTGTATGCACCATTAGGAATACAGATTTCAAATCTTGCTCCTTTTCCATATATCCCCTTTTCAGCGATTTCGAATCCTGTCATTTTTAAAATTTGCTTCGCTAAAAATAAACCCATACCAGTATGCTTCCCAAACCCTTTTTTAAAAATTAAAGATTTTTGAGAATCAGGGATACCCACGCCATTATCTTCATAGATAATGGTGATACCGGTGGAAGTTTTTTGCCAGTCAATATTGATTTCAGTTACTTCTTCTCCTCCATGTGCAACTGTATTGTTGATCATGCTGTACATGACTAATTTGAAGGCAGGGATGCTGATGATGGATATGTTATCGTTGATGATATTAATTTTTATTTTTGAATGAAAAATACATCTTTCAAAAATTTCCGACAAAGTCTGCTCTTGCATTTGGTAACCAGCCCTTTGGAGGCTAGACCATTCATTCAATAAGTTAGTCATTTCATCTAAAGAAGCAGACATCTTCTCAAGCATGTCCAACCTCTTTTGTTCATCTTTCGTCTCCTTAAGAAGATGGGTGTAAGAATTAATTACCAACTGGCAATTTATAATTTCATGCATGAATAATTGATGCATGAAATTCATATATCCTATCTCCTTATTCTTCTCATTAATGATGTTTTGGGGATTTTTAATTACCCCTACTAAATCATTAAGAATTTGCTTAAGAGCTTGCTTAATAACCATCAAATCATCCTTTAGACTGATAAACAGCCTAACTTAAAAAGACTAAATCGTCTTAAGTTAAGCTGTTAATCAATCTTAAATTGTTAATGTCCAAATCTTTTATATTTTATATAATATTTAATTGATTTTGTCAACAAAAACTTTGAATTTATTAATTGCCTCTCTTCGCATAAAATTCCCTTCTTTTTCTTCAGAAGTTATTTCAGCAAAGGTTTGACTGTATCCTTCGGGCATAAAAATAGGATCCCAACCAAATCCATTTGTTCCTTTTGGCTCTTTGGCTATTTCCCCTCTTGTTTCCCCTTTAAATATTTTTAATTCTGCCCCATTAAAATATGCAATACAAGTAATGGCTATTGCTTTTCTGTTTTCTTTAATTAAAGAACAAATTTGTTTTAATGTTAATTTTTTTAAAAAAAATTTAACTAATGCTCCAGGCAAACCATTCAGTTCTTCAAAATATAATCCAGTATCTTCAACAAATACTGGTTCTTTTAATAATTCATAAGCTTGCTTTACTTTGTGAATCGCCACCTCTTCAACATCAACCGACTGAATCTCGTCCAAATCTAAATCTGAATGGCTTAGTTTGATTTCTAAAATCGACTCAAACTCTTTAAGTTTTTGATGATTACCAGTTACGAAAATCATTATTTTTTGGTCACTAAATTATATGCAAAAAATATAAACAAACAAGATGAAGCTAGGATGATTGAAATTATTGCATTAAACATTGAAGAAACAAGAACAAAAAGGGCGGTTATCACCAAGACCCCTTCCTCTGTTTTTGGATTTAGTTTATTCATTAATAATATTATATATTAATTGAGGATAAAAAGCTAGAAAATTTCGGTTTAATTCTACAAGATGATATAATTTTTAATAAATTACATCGAAAACATTAAAGATATTTGGACATCACCATACTTGTTGATCAGAAACACTAACATCATCTATGTACCAAGCAGTTTCGGCATCAGAATCCGATGAAAATCTTAATGTTTGCAAACCATCAAAAGAAGAAGTGTCTATATCTATCCGAGAATATTCTAAAACTTCATAAGAAGACGACCATGCTTCCGTTCCTCCAATCAAAATTGATCTAAATCCAAAAGGAGCAAGTTCCCAGAATGTTAAAGTGTTTACATTAGTAAAGTCAATAGTCTGTTCAATATATGTTGTTGCTGTCCCATCAGTATATACATATGCAAAATATGAACCAGAACGAGCATACTCAGAGTCAGAATAAATACCTGCATCGCTATATGTTGTCCATCCAACATTTCCCAACTCAAATCCTCCATTGATTAAAATTTCACTTCCTCCTCCTGTTTCACTCGCAAACCCAGTTGTAGAATTATAAGAATAAATCGTTGAATCGGATAAAGTAGAACTAATGGTAAAATCAGTTCCGTCTGAGGCGTAAGTATAGTAGCCAGAGACAGGATCAACTGGAAAATTAGGAATGATTGAAGTAATAACAGTGCAAGGAGTAGTTCCTCCACCAATAGTACACACATCTTCCTCGACTGGATATAATCCGTCTACACTTTGAATTTTGTAATAGATAACTGCTCTTCTTATCGTATCAATATCCGTTCTTCTCCTAGCATCATTAGCAGAATTAATTGCTCCATTTACACTAACGATAATTATGCCAGAAAGAATTCCAATGATAGCAATGACGACTAACACTTCAATCAAAGTAAAACCTTTTTTGTTCATTGTTTTAATTTATTATTTTTATTTAATATATTTTAACAAACAAAAAGAAAAAAGAAAAGACTAGGAGTGATGGAACGACACTAGAATTTGTTTGAGGTTAAATTAAACATACTTGACGAATTTACCATTGTCAAGATCGTTAATTTGTGTTAGAATATAGAAAAATAATGACCATTTGGTCTTTTTAAAATACTAATGAAAGTTGCTATAAATATTACTAGAGAGCCATTGGGCGGAATAACTTCTGTTAATTTAAATCTTTTAAACTATCTCCACGGATCAAATATATCTTTCTTGGGTATAGAGTTAAATGCTTTCAGAAAATTTAAATCACCGAAAGTATATAGGCATTTATCTCCTAATTGGTTCGACCATCAAATTATTAGTATTTGCGATTTTTCAATAAATGAAATAACAAAAAACGCCAATTCTCTTAAAGATGTTGAAGAAAAATTTAAATCAATAATAGAAATAGTAAGAGATATTTTAAGAAAAGAAAAACCTGATATTTTTTTAATAAATGGAACGTATTATATTCCATGGATACTATCAATAGCGGCTCGCAAAGAAGGAATTCCGATTATTTTGTGGTACGCAGGAGTTCTTGCAAAAGAGACTGCTCATTTTAAGCAAAACCAAAGAAATATTTTCTTGGAAATGGAAAAAAATATTATTAAAAATTCTTCTTCAATAATTTTTCCTTCTCAAATATGTAAAGACCTGGTTTTAAACGAAATATCGAATTTTAAAAAAGTAAAGGATGGATGCGTTATTCCTAATCCAATATCGCCCGTTTTTACTAAAGAAAAAAAACAAAGCAAATCACGAACAAATAAAATAGTTTTTATTGGTAGAGATGCTCCTATTAAAAATATAGAAGCCTTCATTTCTCTTCATTTATTATTAAAACGAAAAGGATGGAAGCATGAGGCTACGATAGTAAATGGAAAAGAATATAAAGCCATTAAAAATATGCCTAGCGATATAAAGATAGTCCCAATGATGTCTAATGGAGAAATGAGTTCTTTTTATCAAAAACAAGGGTTAGTAATAAGCCCATCCCATTTTGAAACATTTGGCAATGTTCCAGTTGAAACAGCTTGTACGGGAACCCCCGTATTGGTAAATAAAAATATGGGCTGCTCGGAAGTATTTTATCGGGCAGGATTAGAAGAAATGGTTGTAGATTTTGATGATTTAGAATTGGTGGCCAACAAAACCATTAATTTTTGTGGTAAAAAATTAGAATCTTCAAAGGTAAAAAATCTTAAAAATTTAGTAGATTGTGAAAATGTTTCCCAAAAAATAATTAAAATCTTAAAAGATTTCTCTAAAAAATAGTTTATTAATTTTGAAGTTACAGGGTGATTATTAAAAAATATTAAAACTTAATTGAAGTTAAATTATGTATAAAAAAAGACCTACACATTGGTAGGGTTTTAAAACTGTTGAAGTTCTGGTCTGTTCAACTCGCCATAACGGTCCCGAACAACACATTGTTTTTGAGGAATGACGCAAGTGCACATACACTTTGCTCCGTTGGCCGAGCAGTACTGGTCTCCCTTCTCAAAGGAGTAGAATTTGCATATCCCGAAGTCTAGGCCATGGTTAAGGTACAACTGGTAAACCAGCCACCTTGCAGGTAATGGACTCCAAAATATACTTTCTGGAAAGAGCTCCATTAATTTCTCAAATCGTTTCTCAAGATTCGAGCATTTCGCCAAAATCTCAATATATTTCTCTTCAATAATCGGAAGAGCTTCTTCTGGGGTCATCAAAACAAACGCCTCTTTTTTGTTAATCCTGATTAGGGATTAACAAAATAATAACATATTACAATATTAAGTCAATGACAAGAAATAATGAGACAAACTCTAAACCTTTTTAAAGAATATTTTTATAAATTAAGGCTTAATTTTCTTTAATTGATCTAATGAATTTTTTATGAATTTTCCAAATTTACGATCTTTTCTTCTTTTTTCAATATCGGTCATTTCGTAATGCTCAGCTTCTTTTTTTAATTTAATATAATTTAGATATTTTTCTTCGTCTATTTTTTTTGTTCTGACAGCTTCTAAAACAGCACAGCCGGATTCTTGTGTGTGAGTACAGTCGGCGTATTTACAATCTTTGGCCAAAGCAACGATTTTGTCAAAAATATTATCTATTCCGGTATTTGCTCCCGCGACTCCCACCTCTCTTGTTCCCGGATTATCAATGACAATCCCGCCATTTTCTAGAAAATACATTTCTCTAGTTGTGGTTGTATGCTTGCCCTTATGGGTTGAAGAACTTATTTCGTTTGTTTTAATTTTATTTTTTCCGATCAACTTATTTATTAAAGATGATTTTCCTATACCAGATGAACCCAAAAAACAATACGTCTTTCCTTTTTCTATGTAATACATTAATTCATCTAATCCTTGCTCAGAAATCGTACTGGTTGAAATAATATCTATATTATTAAATCTGTTTTTTATTTTATCTATTTTTTGATTTAATTCTGTTTCTAAAATTAAATCAATTTTATTTAGTATAATCATCGGTTTAATTTTGCCCTCATTTGCCAAAACAAGATATCTCTCAAAGCGATTAAGATTATAATCCCTATCAACAGATTCAACAATGAAAGCTGTGTCAATATTAGTAGCAATGATTTGAATATCTTGCTTATTGCTATATTTTTTATAAAGTATGGTTTGTCTTGGTAGGATTTCATGAATAATTGCCATTTCTTTATCAGGCATAGTTACAGCTACCCAATCCCCAACCGCCGGATAATCTTCTCTTTTTGTAGCATTAAATATCTTTTTTCCGGTTACTCTTGCCAAATACTCACCATTTATATCCTTTACTTTGTATGCTCCTTTATATTCAGAAATAACCCTAGCAATTGAATATTTTTCCAATTTTAAAAAATTTCTTTTCGATTCGAAAAAATCATTATAGCCTAAATCTTCAAATTTCATTTTTATTGTCTCATTAGACATACTTTTATTATACTTATAAAATTAGAAAGTACCAATAAAAAGCTCCAAAATCATATCATGGTTACTTAAAAAGCCTTACAAAATAAGGATTCTTATACTGACAGGGGCGATGGGACGAACTCGGAACCTTTTTGAGGGTAGCTATACATAATATTTGACTTTTATAATAAATATGTTATTCTATGGAAAGATATTAGTGGGGGCTTGAAGTTGAACTGCAGAGAATTTCTAGATGAATTTAGTTTCACAGAGTTTAGGCTAAGAATTCTCATATATCTTTGGGAAATAAGACCTAAAAGCTATGAGACAATTAGGGGGGTATCAATTCCCTACCTAAAGGTATCGCCGTTCCTTTTAAGGAAAAAGCTATTCCATTCAAAGTATTCAAGAGGATCGGTGTGGCTTCACAAACTTGATGGACCCTTAATGATATTCATTACTGGTCCAGATAAGTTTTGGAGATATACTATCTTCCATGAATATTGGGAAGGAAAATTACTCAGAGAGAAAAAGAGTAATGAGCAGATCTTTGAAACTGTATTTTCCAAAATACGGTTAATAAGAGAAGCCCTAGATGCTCCCTCTCCAGAGTTCGTTTCTGAAGAAATAAAAAAAGCTGTCGAAGCAATGGTAAATAATTATCATCCGGCAGCTCATGTCGAAGCCATCTTCGAAGAGCTACTATTAGCTAAAGAAGAATTGGCCCCTGATGACTTTATTATTCTTCGGAAAAATATTATGGATCGTCTTAAGTAAAATTAAGACGACTTTTTTATTTAGTAATTTGCAGGGGAGAAAGGATTCGAACCTTCAAAATATAACTAATTCTGAGCGGTGTAGTCGGGTTAAGTACCCGAGGTTACAAGTGTTATAAGGGTATTTTAGCATGAATTTAGGTCTCACTTCAATGTATGTGGCTCTGTAACATTTTCGGTAATAGTCCAAATTGTATAAAAACGACTGTATTGGCGTCTGATTAAAACAACTGTCTTGTCGGATGATTTATAAAAATATCCTGATCCCATTTGATCCGTATATTCATATCCACGATCTTTCATAAACACCTCAACAGCCATTGGTCCACCTTGGCTTTTTGTTAGATATTTATTATCCGAGCCAGACAATTTTACAATATCCGACTTATCAAAAGTTAGTTGGGTAATGCCTTTAATTTGTGGCCAAGGATTACCTTCTTGGAAAATTACTGAGGAATATAAAGATAGAAAAACCCCAACAATCAAAATAATTGCAGAGACAAGTAATAATATCTTTTTATTTTTTGAATAATGTTCAAAAATCATAAGCTATTAATATTACATCAAGAAAACGCTCTTATGATAGAGAAAATAATTTGTCAATTGGAGTTTTTAACTCCTTCGCAATATTAAGCGCTAATTTAAGAGAGGGATTATATTTTCCTTGTTCAAGAAAAACGATAGTCTCTCGTCTTACTCCAACTTTCTCTGCCAGCTCCTCCTGAGTAATACCGAATTTAATTCTATTTTTTTTAATCTCGTTTTTCATCTTTAGGGTTATGTTTACTGTAATATTTAAAAATGAATGAGTAGGTAATCATCAGGATACAAACTGAAAAAGCCAAAGTCATAGCAATAGGTTGATAAAAAGGGTTTGCGTTACTAAGGGCGTACAAGATGAACATAATAATTACTCCAATCCATGATGTCAGTTGGATAGCAAGCAGTGCCGATTTTCCCCCAATTTGGTAATCTCTCTCATCCGCTACAACTTCGATTACTTTTTTCCTTAAATAAAAGAGTGTAAAGGATGATAAACCCAAAACCATGATCGGAATGAAAAAATTACGAAGAACCAAAAACTGACTAAATATAAAAGTCGTGATAACAACTATTCCCAACTTTATTTTGTTGTATGTTTTTAATGTCATATTATTTGTTAATTATTTCTAACTATTTATATGTTAGAAAAACATAACATTATTGTCAAGTAGGCATAGATAAATGGGTTGACTCCGATAATAAATTGTCTTAGCGGAGAGGGAGGGATTCGAACCCTCGGTACGTTTCCGCACACAGTCTTTCCAGGACTGCCAATTAAGCCACTTTTGTACCTCTCCTAACTAAATCTTCATCCCCCTCAAATTAGCCACCCTTTCTTCTACTGGCGGATGAGTTAAAAATAACTTATTAAACCAGCTCTTGCTTTCTTTTCCTCTAAAAGGAGAAGAAATAAAAAGATGGGCATTGGAACTATTAGCTGTTCTTAATCGACTATCGTCTGAGGCAATCTTTTCTAAAGCACTTGCTAGTCCTTCTGGATATCTAGTTAATAATGCTCCTGAAGCATCGGCTAAAAATTCTCTTTTTCTAGAAATTGATAATTGAATTAAAGTTGCGGCAATTGGAGCTAATATCGCCACAGCAATTCCAACAACCATCATAATGGCATTAGAATTAGAGTTATCATCATTATCCCTGTTCCCTCCCCAGAAACTTATTCTCAAGAAAAAATCTGTAATAATAGAAATCACTCCCACCAAAACAACGACCACCGTTTGCAAAAGCATGTCTTTGTTTTTAATGTGAGACAATTCGTGAGCAATAACTCCTTCGATTTCTTTCTTTTCTAATTTTCCTAAAAGACCCTTAGTTACTGCAACTACTGCATGTTTTTCGTCCCTACCTGTAGCAAAAGCATTAGGCTGAGCTTCATTTAGAATATATATTTTAGGCATAGGAATACCAACCGTAATACAAAGATTTTCAACAATTCTATATAGTTCTGGATTATCGCTTTTTTCAATCGGCTTTGCTCCTGTAGACATCAAAACAATCTTATCTGAATACCAATAAGAAGAAATACTAGTTAAAACACTAAAAATAACTGCAATGTATAATATTGCCGAGCTATTCATGATATAACTGAAGAGCCAGCCTAAAAGAATTACAAAAACAAGAAAAAAGGTTATCAAAAACCATGTTTTCCTAACATTAGAATCAGCTATATTATATAGCGTTGGCATACTATTTCTTTTTATCGAGCCCCCTCCTCTTCGTATCCCTTTCGGTGAGCTTATTGAATTTTCTTCTTAGTCTTTTTTTCTGCTTTAAAATACACTTAGAAATATTTTTCATAACTTTAAAATTTAACTTATTAAAAACTGACCTTTGGTGTTATTTTCTCCCCCTCTTCAGCTACAAAAAATTCAGAAGCCTTGAATCCGAACATCTGTGCAATCATATTACTGGGGAACATTTCCAGTTTAGTGTTGAAATCCATAACATTGCCATTGTAAAATCTTCTAGCTGCCTGAATCTTGTCTTCAGTATCTGTTAATTCCTTTTGTAACTCAAGAAAATTAACTGAAGCTTTCAAGTCAGGATAACTTTCTGATAAAGCGAATAAACTCTTTAATGTTCCTGATAAAGCATTTTCCGCCTCTCCTTTTTCTTTTAAACCAGTTGCGGACATAGCTTTGTTTCTTGCTTCAATAACCCTATCAAAAGTTTCCTTTTCGTGAGAAGCATATCCTTTTACTGTTTCAATAAGATTAGGAATCAGATCATATCTTCTCTTTAATTGAACGTCAATATCTGACCAGGCTTCTTTTACCCTGTTTCTTAAAGTAATTAGTCCGTTATATGCCACCATGACATATAATAAAACAACAAATATAGCGGCTAAGATGATAACAATTGTTGACATATTATTTTTTTTTATTTTTAATTATTCTTTTTTTAACTTTTTTGACTTTTTCATTAACAATCTTAGTCTCCTTCTTGAATAAATCATATATTACACCAAATGGCTTGGTTTTCAAGAGCTTCTTTACTGCTTCAATTAATTCTTGAAATAAACTCTTTAATGAATCTACTCCCTCCTCTATTTCATCAATTTCTCCCTTAAGTTGTTTTAATTTTTGAGAAACTTTTAACTCTGGATACTTTTCCGAGGCAGCAAAAGCAGCTCTCAAAACAATTGATAAAACACTACCAGCTTCTTTTTTTTCTTTAACTGTTGTTGCTTCTTCTGCCCTTCTTTTCGCTTCAGAAATGTTCTTCACAAAATCTTTTTCATAAGAAACATATTTTGATATTTCTGAAAGAACCTGATTAGCTAGTTCAATTTTTCTTTTTAAATAATTATCTACTTCTTTAAAAGCCTTAACTGTCTGTTTTTTAACTCTTATTAAAAACAAAAAATTTCCTAAAATGAATAAAAAGAAAAGAATAATTATTATTAATAAAACGTATAGGGTTTGCATATTTATATTATATCAGAAAAAGAAACAAATTAAAGGTTCTTATATATATCGTGCTTGCCGATAGAAATAAAAACCGCGTTATTATCTTCCAATTGAAAAATAATACGGTATTGCATATTTACACTTATTGACCATAAGCCCCTAAGCCTCCCCTTAAGCGGATGCAACCTTAAAGAAGGATGAAATGGACTTTCTTTTAATATTTTTTCTTTTTTAACCGCCAAATCAACGATTTCCCGAGGAAGATCCTCTATATTGTTTAAAAAATCAGAAGCGTAGATAATGCTCTTAATTGTCATTTAATTGAGCTCTATATTTATCAGCATTTTTAACAAGATCAGCAATAGATTTAGCTCTAATAATTTTACCCTTCTTATAATCTTCTCTTGCCCTTTTTGAACATTCCAATAATTCTTCTTCTGAAATCATATCGTCATTCATGGAAAATAAATAGTTGACATACTGACTAACATTACTAAAACCATTTTTTTTAGCATTACGTTTTGCCTTTTTTTCCATTGCTTCTGTTGTTGAAATACTTAAAACTTTGCGCATAGTTTTATATTTTTATTTTATAATACAATTGTATTACAGGATATCGAATCTGTCAACTATTCTTCAATTATTCCCAAAACATCTTCTTCTTTTAAAACCAAACAATTTTTATCTCCTATTTTAATTTCATGAGAAGTATATTTACTAAACAAGATTATATCCCCTTTCTTTATCTCCATTGGTATTGCCTTTCCTTGAGAATTTCTTTTACCAGGACCAACAGCAATCACTTTTCCCTGCTGTGGACCATCCTTTTCGGTTGATTGAAGAAGTAATATTTTTCCTTTATTTTTTTCTTCTGCTTTTAATTGTTCGATGACAATATTGCTTGATAACGGTTTTATCTTCATATTTTTGTTTTGATTATATCAAAAAATCATCCAAATAGCGAACCTAAGTTGTGTTAAATTTTGTACAAAAAAATAAGAAAATGTATCACAGTTAAGTAATAATGGGACGAACTTGGAACCTTTTTGAAGCTAAGTGTTTCTTTTTAGGGACGACATTAAGGCTTCTTTTATTCCATCTCTGATGGGAGCGTCTTTTTCTAAAAGTTTTATTTCTTCAAGAGATACCCATCTGTATAATTGATGTTCTTTACTTAACTCAATTTTTTCTAAATTAGATTCTACTTTATAAAAAACTAGAAGAAGGTCTATATCCTCAACCGTATCTAATCTATGTACAGCATCAACATTAAGAATATTTTTAACTCGAAATTCTTTAATATTAGGAATCTCTTCTCTTAATTCCCTATCCATGGTTTGTTTTATTGTTTCCCCCTTTTCCATTCTTCCTCCAGGAACGTCCCAAAACGTTTTTCCATTAACAGTTTTGAGCATAACCAGAGCTTTATTTTTGGGATTAACTATAACTCCTTTTATTCCTACCTGATATATTTGTAGTTTTTTTTCGTCCATATTCTTTTAAAAAGTTTTACAGAGTTATCATATCACAAAACAAAAACCGACAGAAGTGTCGGCTTAATTTTGCAGGGGCGGTGGGATTCGAACCATCTCAAAACTCTAAGAAAAAAAGAAGTAAATAAAATGAAAGAATTTTGTGATTATTTTATTTTCTGATATTCAAGATATGAGTAAATAAATAGATAAACAATCGAAATGATTAAGGGAACAAACATAAACCATATTGCGTATTGACTAAAAAAAACTCCTAAAAGTGTACTCAAAGCGGTTAGTTTAAACAACTTTTCTCCTAGTTTATGCGTTTTATCCCATACTGTTTCGCTAGCTAACGTCCAAGGTAACTTAATTCCAATCGTATAATTCATTTTAGCATTTTTAAGCAAATCTCCACAAAAATAGAAAAGAAATGCAAATCCGGGCATCAAAACTACATTCATATTCATATTAAAACCCCTATTCCAAGCAATAGTTATAGAATAAAGATAAAGAAAGAAAATATTAAAAGCGAGAATAAAGTTATCGTAAGAATCATAAAATTTCTCGATATTTTTCTTTTGTGGATCTATTTTGGGAATAAAATAGAAAAGAATATTTACAAAAATCATTAAAAAAGGAAAAAAGAAAAGAGCTAAATTTTTATTCATATATCCATCGACATTCCCCTGCCAATTCCAATGCGAAGCCATTTTTGTTGGCATTATGGGTTGAAAATATATAGCAATGGCAAAAGCTAATAGAACCGTAATTATGTTTAAAATTTGTCTTTTATTCATAAAACTAGATATTTATAATCTGTATAAATATCATATCACGCTGTTGACTTTTAACGCAAATCTGATAATATTGCTATATATGAATAGTTTGATAGCCAAACTAATCTCGGGAATAATAGGGATAGGAATATCAGCATATTTTCTTCCTGGCGTAACCTATGATGGTAATTTTAAGACCATAATACTTGTTGGCCTAGTTATCGGATTACTAATGTATTTTGTCAGACCAATTCTTTCACTAGTCACCCTGCCCTTAAGGATAATAACATTGAATCTTTTCTCAATTATTATAATGATGTTTCTGGTCTGGCTAGTTGATTGTTTATTCCCTGCCGATATGTTCGAAATATTCGGAATTAATAATATCTTTTTTACAACCCTAATCATCTGGGGAACTGAACAAATATCCTCAATGGCTTTTAAATAAAATGAACAATAATTTACTTATCGCACAATCAGTAGTTTCGATTTTAATTGTTATCGCTATTCTTCTTCAGCAGAGAGGAACCGCTTTAGGTTCTGCTTTTGGAGGAGGTGGAGAAGTTTACAGCACAAGAAGAGGCATCCAAAAAAATCTTTTATGGGCAACTATAGTCTTGACCATCGCTTTTCTAGCTCTTACCGTGCTAAACTTGGTATACTAATTTAATGAATTTAAAAAATAACAATACTCTTTCCGTCGGCAAGTGGCCGTCGAAAAAGCAATGGCTGCACTTCTTTAAGGTTCTAGAAAAGAAAGAAAAAATTGCCTTTGGCATTCTTTTAACGTTATTTATCTCTTCTCTTATCTTTCTTGTCTCATCATTCTACATTAAAAATACTAATGTAGTTCCCGCAGACTACGGAAGGATAAGAGAGGGGGTATTAGGACAGCCTCAGTTTATTAATCCCCTTTACGCTCCCTTATCAGATATTGATAAAGATTTAACTGAGCTAATCTTCTCTTCTTTAATGACTTTCGATAATAATGGAAACATTGTTCCCGACTTAATTAATGATTATTCTATTGAAGACGATGGAAAAACTATTAATTTTTCCATTAAAGAAAATGCTAAATGGCACGATGGAGTTCCCTTAACAATTGATGACGTTATTTTTACTATTGATTTAGTTCAAGATCCTGAATACTTATCCCCATTAAGAACTAATTGGCAAGGAGTTGAAATTGAAAAAATTTCTGATTACAAAGCACTTTTTAAATTAAAACAAGTTTACAGTGGATTTGAAGAATCTTTAGTTAACTTAAAGATATTACCCAAGCATATTTGGAAAGATGTAAGTGTTCAATCAATAACATCAAATACTCAATTGAATGTTTTATCCCCCATTGGAAGTGGACCATATATGGTTAGTAAAACACTTCAAAGAAACGATAAAAGTATAAAGTCAATGATACTTAATGTAAATAAAGATTATTACGGTAAAGTTCCTCACATTCAAAGAATTGATTTTTATTTCTATAACAACGAAAAAGATTTATTGAATAATCTAAAAAAAGGAAATCTTGATTCAGGAAATATTGAAATCAGTAATTACACAGACAAAAATTTCAAAAAATACAATTTGTATTCATTAGATACTCCTAACTACTTTGCTATATTTTTAAATAACGAAAAGAAACCTTTTGATTCAAAGGAAATAAGACAAGCCTTATCATACATAACTAACAAGCAGGAAATAGCAGACAAAATTTTGGATGGTAAAGGAGAAATAATTGATTCTTTCCTTCTTCCTTCTTTCTATGGATTAAGCGATCCCACCAGTGTATTATCTTACGATGAAGCTAAAGGACAAAATCTTTTAGATAAAAATGGATATACATTAAAAGATGGATTGAGAAAAAAAGTTATAGAAAAATCTAGCGGCTTCAAATTCAGTCAAACCCTACAGATTGGAAGCAACAATGCTGAAGTCAAAAAACTTCAAGAATGCTTGGCTAGTGATTCAGAAATATACCCATCGGGAACGATTTCTGGAAAATTCGGACAAGAAACTAAAACAGCAGTCATTAAATTTCAAGAAAAATACAAAGACGATATTCTTACTCCTAATAATTTAACTGAAGGAACTGGCAAGGTTGCCGGAGCAACAATTAAAAAATTAAATGAAGTTTGCTTCGTTGTCCCTAATGAAGAAATACCATTATCGTTCGTTTTAAAAACTACGGACAATCCAATATTGATTGCAACCGCTAATTTAATAAAAGAACAATGGGAAAAACAAGGAATAAAGATAGAAATACAAACAATGAATGAAAACGATATTAAAAAAGTTATTAGAGAAAGAAACTTTGATATTCTTCTTTTTGGAGAAAAATTAGGAGGCATCCCTGATCCAATTCCCTTCTGGCACTCTTCACAAAGAGTTGACCCAGGACTAAATCTTTCTTTATATCAAAACACTAAAGCTGATCAATTAATGGAGAAAGCTAGAAAATATTCTAACTTTGAGGATAATAATAGAAAAAAGACATTAGAAGACTTACAAAATATTATAATCGATGATGCTCCAGCTATTCCCCTTTTCACAACTAATTACTTGTATTTGATAAATAAGAACGTGAAAGGATTTTTAACTCAAAAAATTATTGAATCATCAAAAAGATTTGTTGATATTTCAAATTGGTATATTAAAGAAAAAAGAGTATGGAAATAGAATTAAAAAATCCTGATATTAGAAAAATAAAAGATATTGAAAGCGTTCTCTTTGACGAAAGAACTGCCAAGGCTATTCCTGAGCAAGAATTATATTACATGTACCGTGGAGTCAAAGAAGAAAAAGGATTAAGATATGATATCACCGTTATCCCTCCATTTTTAATGGGCGATGAATTTGTTAAAACTAAAGGACATTATCACAGTTCGGGAAATTCTGAATTATATATTGTTCTTGAGGGAGAGGCCATCTTTTTAATGCAAAAAGGTGCTGATGAAGTAGAAGATGTTTACGCAATCAAGGCTACAGTTGGTGATGTTGTTATTATAAACAAAGAATATGGACACATAACAATTAATCCTTCGGCTAAAGAAACTCTTAAAATGGCTAATTGGGTAAGTGATAAATGTTGTTCAGACTATGCACCCTTTGAAAACAAAAAAGGTGCCGCCTATTTCTATACTATAAAAGGTTGGATTAAAAATAATAATTACAAAGATGTTCCAGAAATAAGATTTGAAGAACCATTAAAAGAGGTTCCAAAAAATCTCGATTTTTTAAAATAATATGCAAGAAAAAACTATTCTCATAACTGGAGGCTGCGGATTTATTGGTTCAAATGCTTCTAATTACTATTCTAAAAAAGGATATCGGGTTATCGTCTATGATAATCTTTCAAGAGTTGGCTCAAAAGAAAATCTTAAATGGTTAAAAAAAGACAAAAATATCATTATTATTAAGGGAGATATTAGAAATAATAAAAAATTAGAAGAAACTTTTAGAAAATACAAACCTGAATTAGTTTTACATTTAGCTGCTCAAGTAACGATGGTTACTTCGGTCAAAAAACCAAGAGAAGATTTTGAAATTAATGCCCTAGGAACCTTTAACGTCTTAGAAGCTTTAAGAAAAGAAACTCCTAATGCTTCACTACTTTATACTAGTACTAATAAGGTATATGGAGAGATGAATGATTTAGAAACAATAGAAAAAGAAAAAAGATACGAATACAAAAATTTTAATGGAATTTCTGAAAATAGAAATCTTGATTTCCATGGGCCATACGGCTGTTCGAAAGGAACCGGTGATCAATATACTCTTGATTGGGCAAGGATATATGGTTTAAAAACTATTGTCTTTAGACAATCAGGCATATATGGTCCTCATCAGTTCGGAATCGAAGAGCAAGGCTGGCTAGCTTGGTTTATCAATTCCCTACTCTTTAAAAGGCCTGTAACGATATATGGCGATGGAAAACAAGTTAGAGATGTCTTATATATCGATGATGTTTTAGAAGCCTATGATGCAGCATTAACAAATATTAACACTACCAGAGGAAAAGCATATAACATTGGGGGAGGATTAGATTATTCATTATCAATCTGGGAATTATTCGAGATTATAGAAAAACTAGATAAAAATAAATTTAAATATTCATTCGGAGAGTGGAGGCCAGGAGACCAAAAAGCCTACATTTCCGAAATAAGCAAAGCAAAAAGTGACTTTAATTGGTCACCCAAGGTCTCACCACAAGAGGGAGTGGAAAAACTATATAATTGGATTAATGAAAATAAAAAATCCATTATTAAATCGGGTGTTTTCCCTCAAAATTATCCGATAGTAAAATAAATATGATAAACGAAACACAAACAGAAACAAAAAAACACACACAACACGCTCGGCATAATGATGGAAGAAAACAATACCACCATAAAAGACCGACTGTAAAAAAGAACTACATTAAACAACCACAGCCTAACGATGAATCAGTAAGAATTATTCCTCTAGGAGGATTAGGAGAGGTTGGTAGGAACATGATGGTTTTAGAATATAAAGAATCTATATTAATTATTGATGCTGGTTTCCGTATGCCTGAAGAAGACATGCCAGGAATCGATTATATTATTCCAGATATTTCATATCTTTTAGAAAATAATAGATATAAAAAAGTTGAAGGAATAGTAATAACCCACGGTCACTACGATCACATTGGAGCAATTCCATATGTTGCCCACAGAATTGGCAATCCTCCCATTTATGCCGCTCCTCTAGCTCGTGGAATTATTATGAAAAGACAGGAAGAATTTACTGACCATCCTAAGCTAGACATTAATGAAATCAAAAATGGTTCTATTGTAAAACTAGGAGAATTTGAAGTAGAATTCTTTAGACAGAACCACAACATTCCTGACAATATGGGATTATTTATCAAGACTCCCGTCGGAAATTTTGTCCACACTTCTGATTTCAAATTTGACAACTTCCCTGTTAATGAAGAACCAACTGATTTTAAAAAATTAGAAGAAATGGGAAGAAGAGGAATCACTCTTTTAATGTCTGATTCAACTGGAGCCGAAGAAGAAGGGCACTCTTTATCAGAAAAAGAAATCTTTGAAAACATGAATAAGATTTTTGAATCTGCCAAAGGAAGAATAATTATGGCCACCTTCTCTTCTCTTGTTAATAGAGTCCAGCAAGCTATTACCATTGCTGAAAAGCATGGACGCAAGGTTGGTTTTATCGGACACAGCATGAAAAGCAACGTAGAAATATGTAAAAAGCTAGGATACTTAAAATCTCAAAAAGGAACTATTTTAAAAAAGGTAGCAGATGCAAACACATTGCCAGACAAAAATGTTGTTATTCTTTGTACTGGAGCTCAAGGCGAAGAAAATGCTGGACTAATGAAAATAGTAACCGGAGAACATCCTTCAATTTGCATTAAGCCGGGAGATACAATCATCTTCTCATCTTCAGTTATTCCTGGAAACGAAAGGACTGTTCAAATGCTTAAAGATGATCTAATGAGACAAAAGGCTAATGTGTTCCACTATAAGATGATGGATATTCACGCTGGAGGCCATGCCAAAAGAGATGAATTAAAGCAAATGATAAAATTGATGAACCCTAAATTCTTTATGCCGGTTCACGGACAATTCTCTATGCTTTTCGCCAACTCAAGATTAGCTCAAGACGAATGCGGAATGAAAGAAGAAAATATTATTCTTGCTGATAATGGACAAATAATAAATATTACTCCAGAAAAAGCTTACATTGAAAAAAGAGTTGTTCCATCAGAATATATTATGGTTGATGGTCTTGGAGTTGGAGATGTTGGAGAGATTGTTTTAAGAGACAGACAAATGCTAGCAAAAGACGGTATCTTTGTTATAATAGCAGTAGTAAATAGGAAAACAGGAAAAGTTCAAGACTCTCCTGATATTATTTCCCGTGGTTTTGTTTACTTAAGAGAATCAAAAGATCTTCTCTATCAAACAAGAAAGAAAATTGTTCAGACGATTGAAAAAGCAACTGACTCAGGACAGGTTGTTAATTGGACATACATAAAAGACAACGTCAGAAATACTTTAGGAGATTTCCTTTTCCAAAAAACAAAAAGAAGACCGATGGTTCTACCAGTAATAATCGAAGTGGGATAATATGAAAGTTAAAAAATCAATAATTGCTGGAGGAGTCGTTATCAACGAATACGATGAAGTTATTGTCGTTAGCCAAAAAGGAAATAGCTGGTCGCTACCTAAAGGACATATTGAAAATAATGAAACAGAATTAGAAGCGGCGATAAGAGAGATTTATGAAGAATCGGGAGTTAAAGGTTTGAAATTAATAAAAAATCTCGGACAATACGAAAGATACAGTATGGACAATCAATCAGAAATGAAATTAAGAACCTTTTTCCTTTTCAAAACTTTGAAACAAAAATTATGCCCAATTGATCCTGAAAACCCAGAAGCAATATGGGTCGATAAAAACAAAGTTAGTGAAACATTAACGCATCCAAAAGATAAAGAATTCTTTTTAAAAATATTAAAAGAAATATAAAAATATGAAAGTATTTTCGGGAATTAGGCCTACGGGCGAAATACATTTAGGAAATTATTTAGGAGCAATCAAACAATGGATTAGTCTTCAAGATAAAGAAGACTGCCTTTTCTGTATTGTTGATTGGCACGCTATTACTACTCCCTATGATGAAAAAACTCTTCAAAAGAAGATGTTTGATTTGACTACCACATATTTAGCGGTTGGCTTAAATCCTGACAAATGTAATCTCTTTATTCAATCAGACGTTAAGGAGGTTGTTGAATTGCAATGGCTATTAGGAACTATTACTCCCTTCGGAGAATTAAGTCGCATGACCCAATTCAAAGATAAATCAAAAAAACATCCTGAATATATTAATGCTGGATTATTCAATTACCCTGTTTTAATGGCTGCTGATATCCTTCTTTACGACACTGATATTGTTCCAATTGGAAAAGATCAAACTCAACACGTTGAATTAACTAGAAATATTGCTGAAAAATTCAATAAGAAATATGGCAAAGTCTTTAAATTACCAAAAGCTTTCGTTCCAGAACAAGGAGCAACGATTATGTCTCTTCAATTTCCTGAAAAGAAGATGTCAAAAACTGATGACGTAAAAGGATGTATTGGTTTATTCGATACGCCAAAAGAAATAAAAGAAAAGATAATGTCAGCAACCACTGATTCGGGAAAAGAAATTAAATACGACACAAAAAACAAAAAAGGAATTTCTAATTTAATGACCATCTATTCCCTATTCTCTGATAAAACATTCAAAGAAATAGAAAATGAATTTAAAGGAAAAGGATACGGTGACTTCAAAAAATCTCTAGCTGATTTACTAATTGAGAAATTAGAACCGATAAGACAAAAAAGAAAAGAACTAGAAAATAATCCTGAATATATTAATAGAGTTCTAGAAAAAGGAGCGAAAAAGGCTAGAAAAATCGCTGAAGAAACAATGGAGAAAATTAGAAAGAATATGGGATTGAAATAATTTAATATTGTGTATAAAAAAGAGGACATATTTAACATTGTGTCCTTTTTTATTTGAATACCTCTTGTTTTGATTTTCTACCAACCACCTTAAACAAGGGTCTATTGTTGGCGATAAAAAATGCCTCATTTGTCAACTTTCTTTGGATAGACAATTTTAATCTTCTGCCGTTGGATTTATTATTATTTTCCATCGGAGGAATATATGATTTTATCAGTTTTTGCTGAAAAATATTTACTCCCTCTTTTATTTTTCCAAAAAATCTTAAGATGCAAATGCAATAATATTTTTTAGAAAAATCATCATAGGCAGATATAGAACCAACTAAAAAGCGTGCAGTTCCATTGAAAACTGCGTTAAGACTTTTTTCAATCGCCTCACACTCTTTTGTTTTAATTGGAAAAGAGCGTTTTTCTCCATCGTATTCGATGATCAAATACGATTTTTCGGTACATATATGCAGGTCTCCGGCCTTAAAAGCCCTATTGATTTCCCTGCAAAAACGTCTATCTTCAATTCCCTCAAGGCTATCTTCAATTCCCTCAGGGATTAAATCCAGACCCATGAAATCTTCTTCGAATTCGATAAAATCCAATTTCATATGTCCAGACCTCCTAAGGACGAACAACTCTTGTATATTATAAATAAGATAAAAAATCAAGCCCTACTGGGCTTGAATTATCTCTTCTATTTCTTTTAATTTTTCTTCCATTATTTCTTTAGTCTTCCCTTCAACAATTAATCTCAGTATTGGTTCAGTATTAGAAGCTCTAATAGAAAACCACCAATCATCAAAATCTATTCTGACCCCATCAATTGTTAATAATTTTCCATCAATATATTTTTCTTTTACTTTATTGATAATCTCTTCTTTATTGTCAGCCTTAAAGTTAATTTCTCCAGAGTGATAATATTTCTCAAATGGCTCTATTAATTCTGATAATTTCTTTCCTGTCTTTTTAATTTCTTTAAGTATTGTAAAAATTACAAAATAAGGAGCTTCGTAATAACTACCACTTTGTCTTAAATAGTAATGACCGGCATATTCTCCTCCAAAAATGATATCCTTTTCCTTCATTAAAGCTTTAATAAAGGAATGTCCCACTTTACTTATTATCGCTTCGCCTTTCAGACTATTAATTGTTTCTCTGACAACATTACTGCAACGAATATCGTAAAGGATTTTATTGTTTGGATTATCTTTAAGAATTAATGAAGACATTAAAGATAAAATCATATCCGAAGGAATAACATTTCCTTTTTCATTAATAAAGAAAACCCTATCTCCATCTCCATCAAGAGCTACCCCAAAGTCAGCCTT
Organism: Candidatus Pacearchaeota archaeon; assembly: GCA_035404185.1. Lineage (NCBI taxonomy): Archaea > Nanobdellati > Candidatus Pacearchaeota archaeon. Next base: position 63,980 of record DAONGN010000001.1, read on the forward strand.
GTCTTCAATAACTTTTTTTTGGAGCTTTTCTATATTTTCTTTTTTATGCGGATCAGGCTCATGATTAGGAAAATCACCGTCAAGTTCACTAAAAATATGCGTAAGATTAACTTGATTAAACATTTTAGGAACAAGAACACCTGAAACACTGTTAGCTGTGTCGACAATCATTTTTATATCAAAACTATCTTTTTCTTTATTGATAGAGATATAATCGTCTGAAACATCTTTTCTAATAATTTTTCCAATCTTTTCAACCTCGATAAAATTATTAGAAAGAACTAATTCTTTTATTTCTCCTATCCCAGAATCCCCGCTTAAAGGAATAGCTTCTTCTCTTACCATTTTAAATCCGTTGTATTGTTTGGGATTATGACTGGAGGTAATGTTAATCCCTCCATCATATTTATAGTTAGCAACTGAAAAATAAAGCGTTGGCGTGGCCGACAAACCGATATCAATAACATTAGCTCCTTGGCCGATTATTCCTTTTTTTAATTCATTAAAAAGAGAATCTGAAGATTTTCTATTATCACGCCCTACTACTATCTGTGGATTATCCTTATTCGAAACTTTTTTAATAAATACCGCAAAAGCAGCCCCTATTTTATAAGCCGTTTCTTCATTAATTTCTTCAGGATAGATACCCCTAATATCGTATGCTTTAAATATTTTTTGATTTAACATGTAAATTACATATTAATTTTACATTAAAATTGGAATTGCTGCAATAAAACAAAAACCCGAGAATAAAACCTCGGGTAGGGAAAAATAATTCTAATAACAACCTCTTGCAGTTATGTACGCGTGACAATTATGATTCGGATAATCCATACAACCTTCATATATCAGACTGCCACAATTATCACATGCAGTACTACCACATCCAGTACAACAAGCCCAATTATAATTATCACCCGTCATATAAGGCATAGACTCAATAGCATGATTACTCCAACTATGAGATCCAGCAGTATATGGAATACTATACCCAGCATGCGAATTATGAGTAGTAGAACCACAATAACCACCATATATTGATCGATCAGCAGTTGTAGTCCAATTTTGATATTGTGTCCATCCAGAAGGACAATCTGGGTAAAGACCATCAACCTGAGTACCAATATCAGTAGTAACCGACCAACTGAACTTACAAACATAACACGAACTAACCCAAGTTAACGTTCCGCCAGCACTAGTACATTCATTAAGAGTATGGACATTATTGCATATAATAGGCGGACTTAACTTTAAGGCAGTACAAGTCTCACTAGTCGTTCCATCGTTCACTCCAGCACAAGTCCAAGTCCAGGGACCGGAACCAGAAACAGAAGAAGCAATTCCAGCAGAACAGAGATCTGTTGTCGGAACAGAAGAATAATACGAACCATCAGCTGAACCACAGACACCATCTACAGATTTATTAGCAGTACAAGTCTCACTAGTCGTTCCATCGTTCACTCCAGCACAAGTCCAAGTCCAGGGACCGGAACCAGAAACAGAAGAAGCAATTCCAGCAGAACAGAGATCTGTTGTCGGAGTAGTATATGAATTGGTGCCATCAGCTGAACCACAGACACCATCTTCAGTTTTGTTAACGGTACAGGTAGGAATATCCCCAACATATTTTCCTTCACAAGTCCAAGTCCAGGGACCGGAACCAGAAACAGAAGAAGCAATTCCAGCAGAACAGAGATCTGTTGTCGGAGTAGTATATGAATTGGTGCCATCAGCTGAACCACAGACACCATTTAAGGCTCTGTAGGCAGAACAAAAAGCTCTATCTCCACGATCTCCGTCACAAGTCCAAGAGACTGAGGCTCCTTCTTCTGGAAAAACAGGAGTTGTACCATCAAGCGTTCCTGCCGAACAAAAACTTGTAGCGGTAATAGTAGGCCAATCAGTAGCGCTAGAATTGTTATATCCATTTGTAGAAGTATATTCAGAAAAATCACCGCAAGCTCCGTTAACAATAGTACCGATAGTATAATTATCAGTATCACAATTGTATGCATATATATCATTAGGAGCAGGAGTAGAGAGTTTGGCGTAAATTTGGCAACTCTTTCCATCTGTTGAAATATAATAATAATAGGTTTCGGGATTAGGATCTGTTGGAAGATTTGTTAAATATTTTTTTAAAAAATCTTCAACAACAGAAGAGCAACGAGTAGCCACGTCTCCTCCTCCAATTGTACATCCATTTTCGCCTGTAATAGGCTTGAGGGCATAATTTTCAGAAGAATAAGTAGTAACGGCATTGGCTAACAATTCAATGTCTGATTTCCTTTTAACATCTTTTCCAGCATTAACAGAATTATTTAATTGAACAGCTATAAAACCAGAAAGAATAGAAATAACAACTATTACTATTAGTAACTCAATCAAAGTAAAAGCTTTTTGTTGCGACATATTTTAATTTAAAAAATAATATTATATTAATTATATATAAAAAATAATGAGAAGTAAACAACCTTGACCAAAACCCTTTAAATTGCTATATTATTAATACCTTAAATTGCCTTCGCTAAGTAATATAAGGAATAATAATTAATACAAACAAATGCTATTTTACGAAATAAATTTGCTGATTTCTCCCAATTTTACCGAGGATGAAATCTCCACTTTCATTGCTAAGATGGAAGCGGATCTGCAAAAATACGGAAAAATCGTCAGCGATAAGAAGGCTGAGAGAAAGAAACTGGCCTACTCCGTAGAAAAACAAATAGAGGCATGGTTCTACTTTTTACAGCTTCGTCCTGAGATTCAAAACAAAAAAGAAATGCTTGATTCAATAGAAAAACTATTGAAAGAAGAAAAAGAAATTATCCGTTTCTTAATCATCAAGAAAGATACTAAAAAAACAGAAGCTCCGGCCAAACCTCAAAGGACAAGACCTCATAAAGAAGAAAAAATTGAAGAGATTGTTCCGACAGAAGAAACTGGGGTAGAAGAAAAACCTAAAAAGCAAAAAGTTCAGCTTGAAGAAATCGATAAAAAGCTGAATGAAATGCTAGGAGAATAAACACTTAAAGCTAAATATAATAAATTAGCAAAAATATGAATCTAAATAAAGTGTTTCTAATAGGAAGAATAGCTACAGACATTGAAATGAAAACTACTTCTTCTGGGCAAAGCGTTTGCACTTTCTCTCTCGCTACCAATAGAACTTGGAAAGGTAAAGATGGACAAAAACAGGAAGAATCACAATTTCACCGTATTGTTCTCTGGCAAAAACTAGCTGAAATCGCTTCACAGTTTCTAACTAAAGGATCTCTTGTTTTAATTGAAGGAAGAATACAAAATAGAAGCTGGGAAGATAAAAATGGAGTCAAAAGATACACCACTGAAATTATCGGCGAAGGGATGCAAATGGGTCCAAGAATGCAAGGAGGTAGTAGCGATCCAGCTAAAAGCTTCTCTGCTCCCAAAAAACAAACTGAAGATGAAGATATTCCAATAATTGAAGACGGAGACGAAATCGACGTCAAGGATATCCCCTTTTAATATACTAAATTAAGAAAAGATATGTATTGTTATTTCTGCAAAAAAAACTTACAAGAAATCAATTTCCACGATACAGAAACTCTTTCAAGATATGTTTCTAAGTCAGGAAAGATTAAACCTAAAGATAAAACTGGCGCTTGCGCTAAACATCAAAGGGAATTAACTACCGCCATTAAGAGAGCAAGAATAATGGCATTGATGCCCTTTGTAGCAAAATAAAAAACAGCCCTAACTAGGGGCTGTTTTTAATTACTCTTAGCAATAATTTCTTTTTGAAGATCTTTTAAAATCTTTGGATTTTCTTTTAAGAACTCTTTAGCTTTTTCTAATCCTACTCCTAGCTTTATTTCTCCATATTGTAAACTTGCTCCCGATTTCTTAATCAGCTCTTCCTTTACTCCCAAATTTATTGCTTCAGACATCCTAGAAATTCCTTCATTGTAATAAATATCGAATTCGGCTGTCTTGAATGGAGCTGCTACTTTATTTTTAACAATTTTGGCTTTCACCCTATTACCAACAATGTTCTCCCCCACTTTGATTTGAGCTATTCTTCTTAATTCAATTCTAACCGAACTGTAAAACTTTAAAGCCAAACCACCGGGAGTGGTTTCTGGATTACCAAATAAAATTCCAATCTTCATTCTAGTTTGATTTAGGAAAACAATTATTGTTTTTGTTTTAGAAACAATTCCCGACAATTTTCTTAAAGCTTGAGACATTAATCTAGCTTGTAACCCAATCTGCATTTCTCCCATCTCCCCAGCTACTTCTGCCTTGGGAACCAAAGCTGCTACGGAATCAATAACTATTACATCCACCTCTCCAGACCTAACTAGGCTCTCGACAATCTGTAATCCCTGTTCTGCTGAGTCTGGCTGAGAGATTAAAAGATCGTCAGTATTAACTCCTATTCTTTTAGCGTAATCGGGGTCTAAAGCATGCTCAGCGTCTATAAAGGCACATACTCCGCCCAGCTTCTGAGCTTCAGCTAAAATACTTAAAGACAATGTTGTTTTGCCAGTACTTTCCCCTCCATATATCTCAATAATTCTTCCTCGAGGAACACCCATCACACCTAAAGCTAAGTCAATTGAAAGAGAACCGGTTGGCACAACATCAACATTGGCTTTTTGCGCATCTTTCAATTTCATTATCGCTCCTTCTCCAAATTTCTCTTTAATTTCTGATATCGCTTCAGCTAAATTTATTTTTTCTTTTTCTTCTATTTTTTTTCTTGCCATATATTTAAATTATTTTTCGTAAATATATTGTATCAAATAAAAAGCAAGAATCAAAGTTCTTGCTCATTATTAGTGTCAACAGATTCATCAGCGACGTAAACATCTCTCGGCTTAGCTCCTTCTTGCGGTCCAACTATTCCTCGTTCTTCTAAGATGTCCATTAGTCTTGCTGCTCTAGCATATCCAACCCCTAACCTTCTTTGCAATAATGAGGTAGAAGCTTTGCGAGCTTGAATAACTGTTCTTTTCGCTTCTTCATACATTGGATCTTCTTTTGAATAAAATGAATCCATTTGGGCCTCGGGAGTCTCGGCTACTCTAGTTAATTCTCCCATTAATGAATTCTCCTCTTTCTCAACTTCTGTTTCGATAAATCCAGACTCTCCCTCCTCTTCTGTTTTTTCCTTAACCTCTACATTAGAATCTGTTATCCAATTAACAACTTTTTTAATTTCCAACTCGGAAATATATGGACTCTGAACTCTTTTCGGTTTTGAATATTCTTTAGATAACAATAACATATCTCCCCTTCCTAGAAGTTTTTCCGCTCCTGAAGCATCAAGAATAGTTCTTGAATCAATCAAAGAACCAACTTTTAAAGCAATTCTTGAAGTAATATTAGCCTTAATTAAACCAGTAATAACTTCGACGGACGGTCTTTGAGTGGCTAAAATTAAATGTATTCCTGTGGCACGAGACATTTGAGCCAATCTCACCACATATGATTCTATCTCTTTTCCCTTAACGCTCATCAAATCAGCTAACTCATCAATAACCAACACAATGTAAGGAAGTTTAGGTTCTCCTTTCTTTTCCTGTTTCTCATTATATGAACCAATATCTCTACTGTGTCCCGCGGCTAAAACAGTAAATCTTCTTTCCATTTCACCGACTAACCATTTTAGGGCAACTAGAGTTTGAGTGGCATCATAAATAACGGGACACAATAAATGCTCAAGATTAGCATAAACTGGAAATTCTACTCTCTTTGGGTCAACTAAAACTAATTTCATTTCCTCAGGACTGTTTCTATATAATAAGCTTAAAATAATAGAATTCAAACAAATAGTTTTACCAGAACCAGTAGTTCCTCCAACTAATAAATGAGGCATTTCCGCTAAGTCAGCAAATGATGGTATGCCCTTTACATCCTTTCCCAAAGCCATTAAAAGGGGTGCAGCAGAAGCTTTAAACTCGTCTGTGTCTAATATTTCACGCAAGCCCACAACTGCCCTCTTTTTGTTTCCTATTTCGATTCCGACTAAAGATCTTCCTGGAATAGGAGCCTCGATACGAATCGTTGGACTAGCTAAAGCCAAAGCTAAATCATTCTGTAAGGTTGTGATCTTAGAAAGCTTGATTCCCTCGGCTGGTTTTAATGTGTATTGAGTAACAGTTGGTCCAATATTAATTTCTGACATCTCAACAGGAATACCGAATGTCTGTAAAGTTCTTTTGATGACCGACGAATTATAGGTAATGTCCCCGCCCTCAGGAGCGCCTCCTTTTTTAGATAACAAATCAAGCGGAGGATATTTATATTCTTTATTTTCTTGCTTTTTCTGTTCAAATGTCTTTAAATTCTTTTCTTCTTTCTTTTCAACCGGTGGTTTTGCTTCTTCTGGTTTCTTTTGAATAATTCTTTCTAAAACAGTTGGTAATTTTTTATCTTTTTTAATTTCAACTTTAATTTCTTCATCATCTTCTTCATCTTCGTACTCCTCAATCGCTCTTCTAAACGGCTGAATAATGATCCACAAAGAAACAATTAAAACAATAATAAATAAAGCAAAAGTAACAATATAGTCAAAGCCCCTTAGTAATGGCCAAGAAACCGCATAGCCAATCCAACCTCCTTGTCCGACGTGATCCCAAATAAATTCCTTAACTATATCAGGGTTATTTTTAAGTTCTAATAAAGAAAAAATTCCGCTCAAACTTAAAATAAGCAAAACAGTTGAAACAATTAAAGAGTTTTTATTTTCTTTAAAAGATTCATCATCTTTCAATAAAACTATTCCGAAAATAATAGAAATAATTGGAATAATGTAAATTACATTTCCAATCAAGGTATCAAAGATGTTTTTTAATGAATTTCCAATAGCTCCTGCTTTTCCTGAAAAAGAAAATAGGAAGATAACAGCCAGAAGAAAAGATAAAGATGAAAATAAATATCTTTTTGTTTTTTCTGGTAAAGAAAAACGAGGTATTGATTTAATTTCTCTTTTTTCTTCGATTCTTTTTTTAGAATTAATTACTTTATTTCGAGCTCTTCCCTTTTTCTTTTTCATGGTATGAGAAAAGTATTATTACTTATCCTCTTTATTATACCTTAAACCAGTTCCAATTGGAACAAGCTTACCAATGATAACATTTTCTTTTAATCCTTTTAGTTTATCTTCTTCTCCTCTTAATGCTGATTCAATCAAGACTCTTGAAGTTTCCTGAAAAGAAGCGGCTGATAAGAAACTATCTGTGTTTAACGCAACCTTTGAAATTCCCAAAAGTAAATCATCTGCTTTAATCGGTTTTTTGCCTTCTTTTTCTAAGGCTTCATTCTCCTCAATCATTCTTGCCCTAGAAATAATTTCATCTGAACTAAAACGACTATCTCCAGAATCTTTAATTTTTACCCTTGAGAACATTTGTCTAACAATTAATTCAACGTGCTTGTCGTTAATTGATACACCCTGAGAAACATATACTTTCTGAATTTCTTTAATGATATAATCTTGAACAACCTTAACTCCAAGAAGTTTTAATAACTTCTTTAAATCAAGAGAACCAGCACATATTGCGTCTCCTTTCTTAACGTCATCTCCGGCTTTTACTAATATTTCTATATTGGGAGAAATCCTATATTCTATTTCTTCTTCCTCTTTTTTCTTTTCATCCTTTAAAACCATAACCTTAATGATTCCTTTTTTGTCATCAACCTCAGTAACTTTTCCATCCTTAATAATCATCTCAGCTTCTCCTTTGGGTGGCCTCTTCTCAAATATTTCTTCAATTCTCGGTAAACCACGAGTAATATCTGCTTCACCAGCCACACCTCCAGTATGGAAAGTTCTCATTGTTAATTGAGTTCCTGGCTCACCAATAGCTTGAGCAGCAACTACTCCCACTGCCTCGCCCATTTTAATCAATCCTTTCCAGCCTAAATCGAGTCCATAACATTTCTGACAAATTCCGCGAACACATTTACAAGATAAGGGAGATCTAACTTTCAAGCTTTCAATATTTTTCATTTCTTTAATCTTTTGAGCAGTTTTTAAATCAATTGCTTGTCCAGATTTAAGAATAACTTCTTTTGTTTCAGGATCTTCAATTTTTTCTAAAGAAATTCTGCCAAATATTTTATGAACAAAATCTTGGTTAATTTCATTAGCATCTTTTTTGTAGGCTATTATTCCCTCTTTATCTCCACAATCTTCTTCGTTAATAATTACATCATGGGCAACATCAACAAGTCTTCTGGTTAAATATCCTGAAGTCGAGGTTCTAAGAGCAGTGTCAGCAGTACCTTTTCTGGCACCGTGAGTAGAAATAAAGTATTCCAAAACATCGAAACCTTCTTTGAAAGAATTTTTAATCGCCAACTCAATAATCTTTCCAGCTGGGTTAGCAACCAAACCTTTCATACCAGCCATTTGCACTGGTTGAGACCAAGAACCTCTAGAACCTGAATCAACGATGTTGAATACTGGACTACTTGAAGAAATAGCCTTAGGAACCAATTTTTCAATTTCGTTTTTTACCTTTTTCCAAATTTCAATAACCTGGTTTGATTTCTCGTCACGTGACAATAAACCTTTTTCATAATACTTTTCAACCTCTTTAATTTTCTTTTCTGCTTCAACAATTAAGGCAGGTTTTTCTACTGGAACTGTCAAATCATCCATTCCCCAAGTAATACCTGATCTGGTTGCAAACTTAAATCCCAAAGCTTTAATTTTATCCAAAGTCTTAACTGCCTCATTGCCGTAGATATCAATAATCTTGTTAATCATTTTCTTAACCGTCTTTGAATCCATCATATCGTTCTGGTATTCAAAACCTTCTGGTAAAACTTCGTTAAAAATAATTCTGCCAACACTGGTTTCAACAAACTCTTCGTTCATTCTAACTTTAACTAAAGCTCTCAAGTCAATCATCTTTAGATTGTAAGCGATCAAAGCGTCATCTTTAGAACTGAAGAACTTACCTTCTCCAGAAAGTCCAGGAACAATCTTAGTTAGGTAATAACAACCTAAAATCATATCCTTAGTTGGAATCATGATTGGATCTCCAGTTGAAGGCTTTAATAAGTTAACACTGGAAAGCATTCTTTCTCTAGCTTCTTGTTGAGCTTCATCAGACAATGGAACGTGAATAGCCATTTGATCTCCGTCAAAGTCAGCATTAAAAGCCGTACAAACCAAAGGATGCAATCTAATAGCTTCTCCTTCAATTAATATTGGATGGAAAGCCTGGACACCAAGTCTGTGTAAGGTTGGAGCTCTGTTTAATAAGACTAATTTTTCTTTAACTACCTCTTCTAGGGATGCCCATACTTCTTCAGTTTCTTCTTCAATTAATCTTGAGGCACCTCTAACATTAAAAGCTAATTCTTTTTCTAATATTTTTTTAATTACAAAAGGCTTGAACAATTCCAATGCCATCTTCTTTGGAACACCACATTGATCAAGATTTAAATTAGCACCGACAACAATTACGCTTCTGCCTGAATAATCAACTCTTTTTCCAAGTAGGTTCTGTCTGAATCTTCCCTGCTTTCCTTGTAGCATGTCAGCCAAACTCTTTAACAATCTTCTGCCTCCTGTTGAAGCTTGAGTTGTAGTACTCTTACGCATCTTATTATCAATCAAAGCATCGACTGCTTCCTGAAGCATTCTTTTTTCATTTCTAACGATAACATCGGGAGCGTTAATTTCTAATAAATATTTCAATCTATTGTTTCTATTGATAACTCTTCTATACAAATCGTTCAAATCAGAAGAAGCATATCTTCCTCCATCTAATTGAACCATTGGTCTTAAGTCTGGAGGCAAAACTGGAAGAACATCAATAAACATCCATTCAGGTCTTACTCCAGCATGTTTCATGTCTTTAAACATCTTCAACCTTCTTAAAATGATTTTCTTTTCTTCGGTTGATTTCTTTTCTTCAATCAATTCTTTAACTTTTTCAATTGATTTATCAATGTCAACTTTCATGAAAAGTTCTTTTAATGTTTCCGCTCCTGTTCCCGCCTCAAATATTTCACCATACTTCAAAGACAATCTGTGATAATCAAGCTCAGTTAAAACCTCTAAGGGTTTAATTGACATTACTTCCTGTTTAGCTTTATCTTTAGCTTTCTTTAATTCTTCTAAGGCTAAAGATTGCTGCTTTTCGTTTTCCGTATTCTTCTTTATCTCTTTGCTTTTTACTTTGAACTCATCTTCAATCTCAGCTAAAACCCCTTCTTTCAAATTTTCATCAACTTTAGTAATAACATACGAAACAAAGTAAACAACTTCTTCAACTTTGTGCAAAGGAATGCCTAAAACCATTCCTATTCTTGAAGGAACTCCTTTTAAAAACCAGATATGGGAAACGGGAGTAGCCAATTTAATGTGACCCATTCTTTCTCTTCTTACTGACGACTTGGTAACTTCAACTCCACATCTGTCACAGATAATTCCCTTATATCTCACTCTTTTATACTTTCCGCAATAACATTCATAGTCTTTAGTCGGTCCAAAAATCTTCTCACAGAACAAGCCATCTTTTTCTGGTCTTTGTGTTCTATAATTGATAGTTTCTGGCTTAGTCACCTCTCCGTGAGACCAATTCAATATCTCTTGAGGAGAAGCCAACTTTATTTTTATTGATTCTAAATTAGAGACAAACATATTTTTGTATTTTTAATTTAGTCTTCTTCCTCAGTCTTCCCCTTGATGATTGGATTCAAGGAAAGGGCTTTAAACTCTGCTAATAATAGATTGAATGATGCAGGGATACTTGGATTCTTAATCTTCTCCCCTTTTAATATTGATTCATAGGTGGCGGCACGACCAGCAACGTCATCTGATTTAATGGTCAACATTTCTTGAAGAGCATATGCGGCACCGTATCCTTCAAGAGCCCATACTTCCATCTCACCAAATCTTTGTCCTCCAAACTGGGCTTTACCTCCTAAGGGCTGTTGAGTAATTAATGAGTATGGTCCAATTGAACGCATGTGAATCTTGTCTTCAACCATGTGCGCCAATTTAATCATATAAATATATCCAACCGTAATTTTCTCTGGGAAAAATTCTCCAGTTTCAGGATCAACCAATCTTAATTTTCCATCAGAAGAATATCCAGCTTCTTTTAATTCAGCCTTGATATCAGCTTCATTTGCTCCTGATAATGCTGGCGTCTCTGCTAAATATCCTAATTTCTTAACAGCTAATCCAAGATGGGTCTCAAGAATTTGTCCCAAGTTCATTCTCGAAGCAACTGATAATGGATTTAAAATAATATCAACCGTCGTTCCGTCTTCTAAGAAAGGCATTTCTTCGGCAGGAAGAATCTTCGCAATAATACCTTTGTTTCCATGTCTTCCGGCTAACTTATCTCCCACTTGAATCTTTCTTACTTCAGAAATTCTTACCCTGATTCTTTTAATAACTCCTGGTTCTAATGTGTAACCCTCGCTTCTGTCAAAAACTTTAACATCAGTTACTCTTCCCCTCTTTCCATGTTCTAGCCTCATTGAAGTATCTTTAACTTCTTTAGCTTTTTCTCCGAAGATGGCTCTCAATAATCTTTCTTCCGCTGATAAATCAGCTTCACCTTTGGGAGAAATCTTTCCAACTAAAATATCATTTGGTCCAACTTCGGCTCCAATTCTGACAACTCCATCTTCATCTAAATCTTTTAATCTATCTTCTCCAACGTTAGGAATATCGGAAGTAGTCAATTCAGGTCCAAGTTTAGTTTCTCTGACATCGCAAAAAAAATCTTCAATATGAACAGAAGTAAAAACATCTTCTTTTACTAGTCTGTCTGATAAAACAATAGCATCTTCAAATGTATTTCCTCTCCAAGAAATAAATGATACTAACAAGTTTCTTCCCAAAGCTAATCTTTCTTTATTAATTGAACCTCCTTCGATTAAAACATCTCCCTTTTTAACTATGTCTCCTTTGTTAATTACAGGAGTCTGATGGAAACATGAATATTGGTTTGTTCTATCAAAAATCCTAACTGGATAAGTTTTAACTTTTCCCGAAGTTGTTCCTTTAACTTCAACAACAGTTGCGTCAACTTTAACAACTTTTCCAGCTTCTTCAGCCATAATTAACTGTCCCGAATCTCTAGCAGCCATAGCTTCCAAACCTGTTCCAACTAAAGGAGCCTCTGGATTAACCAAGGGAACGGCTTGTCTTTGCATGTTTGAACCCATCTGAGCTCTATTGGCATCATCGTTCTGTAAAAAAGGAATTAAACCAGTAGCCATGGAAATAAATTGCTGCGGAGAAACATCAATATAGTCAATTTTTTCTTTTTCAATCTCTCCAGTCTCTCCTTTGATTCTGGCTTCAACTCTATCTTTCACGATATTTCCCTTCTCATCTAATGCCACGCTAGCTGAAGCAATGTTATATCTTTCTTCCTCATTAGCATCCATGTAATAAACTTCATTAGTAACTCTTTCATTTGTAACTTTATAATAAGGAGTATCCAAGAAGCCATATGGATTTAATCTAGCGTATAGAGATAAATGAGTAACCAAACCTACATTCGGACCCTCGGGGGTCTGAATCGGACAGATTCTTCCATAATGAGAAGGTTGTACATCTCTAACATCAAAACCAGCCCTTTCTCTAGTTAAACCTCCAGGACCAGTAGCAGTTAATCTTCTTTTGTGTTCTAATTCTGAAAGAGGATTGGTATTATCCATGAATTGAGAGAATTGACTCGCAGTAAAGAATTGAGTTACTTGCGCTGAGAATGGTCTTGGGTTTATCAATTGAGTCGGACTTAAATTCTCAAAATCTAAGGTCGACATTCTATCTTTAATAATCCTAGCCATTCTAGAGATGCCAACTCTTAATTTATTAGACAATAATTCAGAGATAGTTCTTACTCTTCTATTCCCCAAATGATCAATCATGTCAGCCACAGCTGTTTCATCATTATTCATTCTAATAATCTCTTTCATTACTGCAATTAAATCATTAACAGATAAAACTCTGTCTTCTTTTGTAATTTCTTTTTCTTTCTTTGGCTTTAGTCCTGGCATTCTTGACCACATCTTCCATCTGCCTACCTTTGATAAATCGTATCTTTCAAAATTAAAGAACATATTGAATATCAATTCTCTAGCTGCGTCTGGATTAACCATCTCTCCACTTCTTAGTCTTTGGTATATTTCCAATAATGCCTCTTCTTGATTGTGAGACGGATCTTTCTTTAAGGTTTCTTCAATAAAAGCTGTTTCTCCATTATCAAAACCGACGAACATACCCTTAATGTCGTCATCATTAAATCCACCCAAAGCCTTTAATAGTGTTGTTGCGGGAACTTTTCTCTTTCTGTCTATTTTTACTGATAAAACTCCTGTTGCCTCAGTTTCAAATTCAAGCCAGCTTCCACGATTAGGAATAATTTTTGCGGCAAAACATCTTCTTCCTTTATTGATATTTAAAGGAAAGAAAACTCCCGGAGAACGAATCAATTGAGAAATAACAACCCTTTCAACTCCGTTTAAAATAAAGGTTCCTTTTTCAGTTAATAAAGGAAAATTACCAAAGAATATCTCTTGTTCTTGGCTTCTTTTGGTTTTTAAATTGTTTAGCTTAACAATAACTCTTAAAGGAGCAACAAATGAATCATTATTTTCTCTTGCATCAAAACCAGATGCGTAATTAGGCTTACCCAATTTATAGTCTAAAAAGTGTAATTCATATTCTTTGCCAGTATAGTCTTTAATGGGAGACACCTCAGCGAAAAGGTCTTTTAACTCCTCTTCCCAAAATTGTCTACCACTCTCCTGTTGCATAAAGATTAAGCTAGGCAAGGGATAGGATATTTTACTTTTAGCAAAGCTTTTGGTTTTGATTTTCATAATTTTAATTATGTGTGCTTAACTTAAAGACTAAAAATTTCGATATTCAAACAAAAAATACCCTGATTTATTATTTTTTTGTAGGGTTAAAGAAAACAATTAATTACTGAAAAATGTGTGATGAAATCAAAATACCTAGTAATTATTTTGCAAATTAAATATATCCTATCACAAATGAAATAATTGTCAATAGCTGTTGTTTTTTATTAGATATATTCCCCAATCAATACTCAAGACTCATTAATCTTCATGTTCTGTAAAATACCCAAAGCGATAAAAGTAAACAACAAATTACTACCCCCATAACTAACCATAGGTAAAGGAATTCCAATGACTGGCAAGAATCCTACATTCATTCCAATATTAATTGCCATTTGAATAAAAATTGATAAAGCAAGACCAGTAGCAAAAAGTCTAGTAAAATTAGAACGGGCATCAAGAGCAATTTTTAATATCCTCCAATACATTAATCCGAATAAAGCAAAAATAACTGTAGTTCCCAAAAGTCCTAATTCTTCTCCTATTGAAGAAAAAATAAAATCTGTCTGCGGCTCAGGTAAAAAACCATATTGAGTTTGCGAACCATTGCCTATTCCCTTTCCAAACAATCCCCCAGAACCAATACTTATCTTCGCTTGATTCTGATTCCAACCACCACCAAGCGGATCATCTTGAGGGGCAATAAAATTAAAAACTCTTTCTCTTTGATAATCTTTGAGCATAAAAGACCAAATACCAGCAAAAATCAATACAAAAGCTAAACATAATAGAAGAAAGTCTTTCACTCTTATTCCAGAAACTAAAAGGATTCCTATCCAAATAGAAATCACAATCATCACTGACCCAAACTCTGGATGCAAAAATATTAAAACAGCAGGAATAAAAGCATAAATACCAGAGAGAATAATGTGTCTTATTCTATATAATTCAACGTGCCTTTTAGAAAAATATTTAGCCAAAATCAAAACTAAAACTATTTTAGTCGGTTCAATCGGATCAAAAGAGAATATCCCTATCTTGTACCAAGACTTAATTCCTCTAATCTCTGGAGCAAAAAAGAATACACCAATTAAAGCTAATATACACAAAAAATATAAGGTAAGGATTATTGATGAATTTTCCCTAATTGTTCTGTTGTCTATAAAACTAACTAAAAACATACAAACTAAACTAAAAACAAAAAAACCAATTTGCTTGTATAAATTAGAAAAATCTCCTGACGATGAAGAGCTATATATTGAAACCATCCCTATTATCGCTAATAAAGAACTGGCAACAATTAACGTCCAATCCATTCTTTTAATGTGGCTCAAAAAAGGCATATCAAATTATCATCTTTAAAAACTCTTCTTCTTTTAATATTTTAACCCCTAACTTTTTTGCTTTTTCGTATTTGGAGCCTGGATTAACTCCAGAAACTAAATAATCAATATTCTTAGAAATTGAATCAGAAACCTCTCCTCCTAAAAGAACTATCTTTTCTTTGGCAACATCTCTACTCATTTTTTCTAAAGTTCCTGTTATAACAAATTTTTTTGCCAATAATTTTCCCTCTCTTTTTTCAATAAAATATTTAACTCCCCTATCTTTTAATTTCTTTAAAAATTCTTTGTTCTCTTTTAGGTGAAACCAATCATATATCGATTGAGCAACTACTGGTCCAACATCAGAAATGCTTTCTAATTCTTTAATTGAAGCATTTTCTATCTTCTCAATTGATTTAAAAGAAAGTGCTAAGTCAAAAGATGTTTTTAGTCCTACATTTCTTATTCCTAAAGAATAAATAAAACGAGAAAAAGAAACTTCTTTTTTGTTTTGAATATTTAAAACTATTTTTTTTGCTGATTTATCAGCAAATCTTTCTAGAGGAAGAATGTCACCTTCTTTCAATTCAAATAAATCTGAAGGGTCAGACAACAAGCCTTCTTCTATAAATTTCTCAATTATTTTTGGCCCCAAACCATCGATACTGAATGCCGAACGAGAAACAAAATGCTTAAACCATCCTATCTTTCTACTAAAACAATTATGATTAGGACATCTCCAAACGATTTCATTTTCAGGCTTAACTAATTTTGTTTCGCATGATGGACAATTTGTAGGCATTTCAAAATTATTTTCTTTTCCTGTTCTTAATTCAGGAAAAACTTTAATTACTTCTGGAATAACGTCCCCAGCTCTGCCAACAACTACTGTATCTCCAATCTTCAGCCCTAATCTTTCTATTTCTTTATCATTGTGTAGTGTTGCCCTACTAACAGTAACTCCATTAATCTCTACTGGTTTTAAAATCGCAACTGGTGTCATTGCTCCGGTTCTTCCGACTTGAATTTTAATATCTTCAACTATTGTTGTTGACTGCTTCAGAGGAAATTTTAAAGCAATTGCTCCACGAGGAGCCTTGCCAGCCACCCCTAATTTATCAAAAACTTCATTATTATTTATTGATATTACTAGGCCGTCTATCTCATATGGAAGCTTTTCTCTATTTTTTTGCCAATAAGCATAGAAATCAAAAACCTCATTCATATTCTTACACAGTCTATTGTACTTATTATTTGTTTTAAATCCTAATATTTTTAATATTTTATGTTCTTCTTCATGTGTCTTTTGACCAAAATCAGTTACTAAATCGTAAACATCTGCATCGAGATTTCTCTCAGATGTAATTTTTGAATCAAGTTGGCGTAAAGAACCAGCTGCTAAATTTCTTGGATTGGCGTAAAGAGGCAAGCCATTTTTTCCTCTTTCTTTATTTGTTTTTTCAAATTCCTTTTTTGTTATTATCGCCTCCCCCCTAACAACAATATGAGTTAATTTTTTAAATGGTAACTTTTCTTTTTTTAAATCCTCTACAATATCCTTTTCTTCTCTTAGTTTAAGCGGAATTGCTTCAATTGTTTTTATGTTTTGAGTAACATCCTCTCCAATCTTTCCGTCTCCCCTTGTTGCACCAATTTTTAATATTCCTTTGTCGTAAATCAATTCTATAGCCAATCCATCAAGTTTTGGTTCGCAATAATATTCAATCTTTTCTCCGTGAAGAAGTTTTTTATTTCTATTTTCCCAATTATCCATATCTTCTCTTGAAAAGGCGTCATTCAATGACCGCATCATTTCCTGATGTTCAAATTTTTTAAAAGCACCTATTGGTTTTCCACCCACTCTCTGAGTCGGAGAATCGACAGTTACAAATTCGGGAAAATTTTGTTCTAAGTCAAAAAGTTCCTTTTTCAAGGAATCTAGTACTGATTCCGATATCTCTTCTTTATTTAGAACGTGATAAAGATAGCGGTGATGATTAATTAAATCTCTCAGTTTTTCTATTCTTTTTTTAGCTTCATCTTTATTCATATTAAAAAGCAGCTTCTATCTTTCTGTTTATCGTATTGTATGTTCCTGTAGATTTTATACTGGTTCCTGACGCAACACAATTTGTTGATGGATTAATGATGACGGTATAATAATAATCGGTATCAAAATTATTTGTAAAGCTATCACAACTGCCGAGAATTCTGATATTATACAATGCTTCCTCTATTCCTGTATCAGCCGCATGAAATGCTTTAACTGAACCATCTAAACCCTCTACCATCTTTGCCCCTCCAATAATAATACTAGATAATCCCAAAGTAATGGTTAAAAGAACCGACATTATAATTACTGTTATATAAACTGAGACCCCTTTTTGATTATTATTTATCATGTTAAATATTTAATTTCCTTTGAGAAATGGTTGTCTGTACGATTAAAACTGGTGAATACATCGCTAAAGGAAGTGCTTTCATCTTAATCATAATTGTTATTCTTGGTTGATTCATATCTTCTGCACTACCATCTCCTGATACATTAAAAGTTAAATCATCAACGCTAACCGAAGAAGATGTTATTGGCACCGCTGTTGTGCCAGGATTCTCATCCGTTGATCTAATTTCTTCTATTGCACCGTTATCAAGTAAAAATTTAAGACATTTATAAGTCAATGTTTTAGTATCATATGTTAAAAAAGATATAGAATCTGTTCCCGTTGCATAGTTCTCTCCTGCATTCTCCGCACCAATACAACTTCCATCCGAATCTTTCTCTGCCATTCTTATTGCTTTTGACATATACTCCAAGGCATAGCTTGATTGATTTAATAACCCCTGATTTTGTAAAATTCTTGTTTGAGTATCTAAAACAGAAGTAAAAATATTTACCAAAAGGACCGAAATAAAACCAAAAATAAGGATAGAGACTAACATCTCAATTAAAGTAAAGCCTTTTGTCTTTTGATTATTATTTATCATTTCCAATTATATAAATTTTCTTTTACTACCATTGAATTTGTTTTCCAATAAACAGTAACTGTAATATCTAATTCATCAGTTCCTTGTGATAAAATTTCTATTTTCCTTGCGTACGGCGTTTCAATATCGCCTGTATTATTGCCATATTTATAAAATCCCGTAGAACCATCTATATATAAGCTTCTTCCTGGTGAAGACCAAAGAGTTAAAGCTCCTACGCCTTCTAAACTATAATCAGCCTCACAGCCAACAGTATCAATACATGTCTCTAGACCGCTATTCCAAGCTGCTTCTGCAACCCAATTACTATCTCTTATGTTCTTTACAATCTCTATTCCTTCTTGGCAAAGATAAGCAGCAATAAAACTCTCCCTTTCTATTTGAGTTTTTTTATTATATTTATAAACCGCCTGATAAATGCCCAAAACTCCTATTGTCACAATCAGAATAGAAATAAGCATTTCTAATAAAGTAAAACCTTTTTCTTTTTTAAAAATATTATTCATGTAATTATTTGGTAACCTGAACCATCCCTGCGTTGTTAATTGTTATAGTCCTAGTCTTAGAAACATCGCTTGTTATACAAAGAGTAATTATTGCTGTCTTGCCAGAAGGAACTCCATCGATATAAGTTAAAGGATTTGGGGGCTCAAAAGAAACACTAAGAACATCTACAGAAGGAGGCGCTGTATCTACGAGTGTACAAATTTTAATTCCATTTTCAAGACTGATTGACTCTTTGGTGTAATCTATTGATTCCCCATCATAAGCCATATTTACATCATCATCCTTTTCTTCATAAATAATATAACTATTGGGACTATTTAATTTATCAAAATATAATCCATATCCGTAAGTAGAAGTCCCTCCTGTTCCTATAGAGCCTGCCATTGCCATGTCTTGAGCTCTTCTTATGTCCTGTGCAAGCTTCTGGGCTGATCTTTCTAATGCAAACATTTCATTATTTTTTCCATAATTTGAAAAAAGTGCAACTGTCATCACAGTTATAATCGATATTATAACTAGTACTTCAATTAACGTAAAACCTTTAACTTTTTTCATAATTATACCATTAAAGAAAAATACCAATTAATAATGTTATTCCCAAAGAAAAAACTAATTATCGTTCCTACTACAAGGAATGGTGCAAACGGGACTTCTGACCCAAATCCCTTCCTTTTCAAAAATACTGCCACTGAACCTATTATAGCACCCAAAAGAAAACCTAAAAAGAGTGCAACAATGGTATTAGGAAAACCTAAAAGAAGACCTATTAATAAAGCTAACTTAACGTCTCCAAACCCCATCGCCATTCCTTTCGAAAAAAACCATATCAAAAAGAAAAATAACGCTGCACCAAGAGATGAAGCTATCGTCAAAATTATTTCATGACTACTAATCATTCCATTAAAAAATGAATATAATAACCAGATAATTGATAAAAAAATAGCTGGATAAACAACTTCATCGGGGATAATAAAATACTTTAAATCGAAAACAAAAATGACTATTAGAAAAGCCATTATTATCAACCAAAAAATTAATTGCAGAGAAAATATTGAACCAAGATAAATAAATACTAAAGAAAAAATAATAGCTGTTATTAATTCAATTAAAGGATATTGAAGAGAGATTTTCCTTTTACAATACCTGCACTTCCCCCTTAAAAAAACAAAGCTTAAGACTGGGAACAAATCCCATAATCCTAAACCATGATGACAATGAGGACAATATGATCTACCGACGATAAAGCTTTCTTCTTTGTATAGCCTCCAAATAACACAATTAAGAAAACTGCCAATTATTAATCCAAGAATGAAAATTAGAATTAATTCTATCATAAGTAAATATTAACATATTTAAATAAAAGAAAACATCCCCCAGGGGGGATGTCACAAAATATTTAAATTACAGACAATCTTGACTTGTTGAACATCCAACATTCGTTGATCCAACATTTCCAGCACTATCAATACACCATATTGCACCTCCCAATAACTCCTTTTGCATGCACCATGCTGTTGAGGTCGCATTTACTAATAATGTTCCAGATCCTTGAAGTTGGATATCGTCACATAGAGTAACACCATCAGGATTGCTAGCAGTTCCAAGAATGGAAGTAGCAACTTGATTTGCGGTACAAGAATCGGTTGTTATGCTAACGGCTACATTACTACCATAACTGCCGTTATTGTTCATCTTATAAATCTCTGCTGTTGATCTAAATTGATCCATAGCTGATTTGATTCTAGCGTCTTTAGCAGAGTTTTGCGCACCAGACATAGAAACGATAATAAGACCAGATAAAATACCAATAATAGCAATAACGACCAATAACTCAATTAAAGTAAAACCTTTTGTTTTTTGCATATTTTTAAAAATAGTTAATATCCGACCTTTTTTCTTTTTATATTTTAATTTTATTAAATAATCACTTTATTGTCAATGAGTTTATTTTGGAACAGTCGTACTGATCTGGTATATCGGCAACAAGACAGCAGCAACTAAAAATCCAACCATTAACGCTAAACCAATAATTAATATCGGCTCAATAATGCTTGATAAAGAATCAACAAAAATATCTGTCTCTCTCTTATAAAACCTAACTACGTTAGCGAGAGAAGAGTCTAATCTTCCTGTTTTTTCTCCAACTGATACCATTTGTACGAATAAAGGAGAGATAACTTCGTTATATTGACCCAAAACCATACTTATACTTTCTCCTTTAACAACTCTGTCTCTTGTTTTAAGAATTGTATCTCTGTATATATTATTCCCTATTAAATTTGCTACCACCTCTAAAGCCTCGTTAATAGGAAGACCAGCAGAAATAAGAGTAGAAAAATTTTCTGCAAAACGTGTCAAGAAAAGATTCTTTAAAAATGGTCCAAAAATAGGAATTTTTATAGCAATTTTATCAAAAACATCTTTTCCTTTTATTGTTTTAGGATAATAGACAAAGAAAGCTGCTATTCCTATTATTCCTCCTATAGCTAGATACCAAAACTTAACAAAGAAATCAGAAATGGCTATAATTATTTTTGTTGCTATGGGAAGCTCTTGTCCCGATTCAATTAAAACCTTAACTAATCCAGGAATAACAAAAATCATTAAAACTATAAAAATCAAAACAAAAATAACCATAACTACCATTGGGTAAGTCGCCGCTCCTATCATTTTAGAACGAATAGCATATTCACTTTCTAGGTGATCAGCTACTTTATTCAAAATACTGGGAAGGTTTCCAGAAACTTCTGCTGATTTCATCATGTTGATATAAAAAGGAGAAAAGATTTGAGGAAATTTGCCAAAAGCCTTTGACATTTGAGTACCGCTCCTAACATCATTAGCAATAATATATATTTTTTCTTTGAAATCTTGATTCCTTGTTTGATCACCCAAAGCATCAATAGCTTCTGCTGGAGGGACATTTGAATCAATCATAATTGCAAGTTGTCTTGAAAACATGGCCACGTCTTTCATTGAAGTCCCGGAAAATAATTTAATACTAATCTTCTTGTTTAATACGTCTTTATTTTTTTCATCTTCTCCTTTAATTTCTATGGGAAAAAGGCCATTATTATTTAAAACCTCTAAAGCTGCCTCTTTTGAGGTAGCCTCTATTACTCCAGAATTATTTACTCCTTTTATATCTTTTGCTTGATAAAGATATTTCATATTAATTTTCTTAATTCTCTTAGATTGCTTGAAAATTTAGAAGCATTCTCTACCGTCACCAATCCTTTTCTAATTAATTCAGATAATGATCTGTTCATAGAAACCATTCCCGACTCAGAAGATGTTTCTATGACCAACGGTATTTCATATATCTTATTGTCTCTTATTAAATTAGAAATTGCGGGAGTATTCAGCATTATTTCACAAGCTGGAACAACTCTTCCATCAGTTGAAGGAACTAGCCTTTGTGAAATTATTCCAACCAAGGAACTGGCTAATTGCGCTCTAATTTGCGATTGTTGATCTCCATTGAAGTTATCTACTATCCTATGAATAGTTTGAGCAGCAGAATTGGTATGTAGAGTCGCAAAAACTAAATGTCCAGTTTCAGCCGCGGTAATTGCGGTTGCCATTGTTTCAGGATCTCTCATTTCTCCCACCATAATAACATCGGGGTCTTCTCTAAATGTTGATTTTAATGCTTGAGCAAAAGATAATGTATCTAAATGTAATTCTCTCTGATTAATTATTGACTTATCGTCCTTAAAAATATATTCAATCGGATCTTCAATGGTTATAATATGATTAGCTCGAGTATGATTTATCTCATCAACCAATGCAGCAAGAGTTGTACTTTTACCATGACTTGATGGTCCAACGACTAAAATAAAACCTTGAGTATATTCACAAAACTGATGAAGTCTAGTAGGAAGATTTAATTCTTCTAGTGTTCTAATATTTTCTGGAACAAGCCTTAAAGCAGCGCTGACTGTTCCTATTTGATAAAATATATTAACTCTAAATCTTGCTCTTCCTTCAAAATCATAAGAAAAATCTATTTCTTTATTCTTTTCAAAGCTTTCAATTTGTTCTTCGTTCATTAAGGCAAAAGAAATTCCTTTGGCATCTTCAGCAGTTAGGCAATCCCCCTTTAAACAAATCAATTCTCTATTTATTCTTAATACAGGAGGATGGCCCTCTGAAATATGAAGGTCCGAAGCATTATTCTTTATGGTCGCTTCTAAAAGCTGCTTAAGATATGTTTGATATTCCATTTTAAATTTGTTCTTGAATTGGTTCTTGCTGTTCTTCTGTTGTTCTAAATACTTCTTCAACAGATATTAATCCTTGAAGAGCTTTAATCATTGCATCCTGTCTCATCGTTATCATTCCTTGTCTTTTAGCCTCTTTTATAATATTTTGCTCAGACGGATCTTCAAGAATAGCCCTCTCTAACTCAGGAGTCATCTTTAATACTTCAAAAATACCAATTCTTCCTTTTTCTCCTTTATTATTACATTTAGAACACCCTTTTGGTTTATAAATATATATTGGGTTGGGAGCCGTAAAAAAACTTTTAGTAGTTTCGGGCATTTGGGATATTTCCTTCATTATCATTTTTTCTACTTCCTTGTTCGGTCTTACCTTTTCTTTACAATATGGACATAAACGATGTCCTAGTCTTTGGCCTATTACAATGTTTAGTGTTGCTGGTAAAAGAAAAGGTTTGATTTTCATATCAATCAATCTAGGAATTGCTCCAACAGCATTATTAGTGTGTAAGGTTGACAAGACAACGTGACCAGTCAAAGCAGCATGAGTAACCAAAGAAGCTGACTCTTCATCTCTGATTTCACCAACCATAATAATATCTGGATCTTGTCTAACTACCGATCTCAATCCTTGACTAAAGTCATATCCAATATCTGGTCTGATTTGTGATTGATTAACTCCTTTTACAAAATACTCAATTGGGTCTTCAAGAGTAACCACATTAACTTCTGGCTTGTTTAATTCTTGAAGGATAGAATATAGTGTTGTTGTTTTACCAGAACCAGTTGGTCCAGTTGATAATATTAATCCAAAAGGTTTAATAATAGCTTCTCTTAATGTTTTTAAATTATATCCCAAAACTCCTATTTCTTCATAAGTTTTTAATCCTTCAGAAGAATCAAGGACCCTAATTACAACTTTTTCCCCAAGCTTAGTTGGAAAAGTTGAAACTCTGAAATCAATATCTTTATTGTCTATTTTCGCTGAAAATCTTCCATCTTGAGGAACTCTCGTTTCATCAATTCTTAAATTAGAAACTATTTTAATTCTTGCTACTATTGAAGGATGAGTATGAATTGGTAAAAATAAAGAAGAATACAAGCTTCCATCCATTCTAAAACGTATCCTTAGCTGATTTTCTTCCGGCTCAATATGAATATCAGAAGCATTTCCATCAACAGCATGCCTTAAAATAACAGCTACCATTTTAATAATCGGGGCGTCTTCAGAAAGTCTTTCTGCTTTCGGCTTAGAGTCGGCTGAAAAAAGCTCAATACTATCATCCTCCCCTCCCAGTTCTGTCTCAAGAGCACTCAAGGCCTTACCTACTTCCTCTCTAATATTTCTATATTGTTTTAAAAAAACTTCAAAAGAATTAGCGCTAATAAGATATGTCTTATAAGTTATTTTATTTTGCCTAGCTAAAAAATTAAGTGCTTCTTTGGCTTTTATATCGTCTGGATTTACCACTCCAACTTCTAAAACATTTCCCTGAAGAGTTAATGGAACTATTTTGTAAAATCGGGCTGATTCTTCGGGAATCATTGATAGAACATTATTAGGAACTTCTAACACTTCGGCGTTCTCAAAAAAAGGCATATTAAATGTTTCTGCCTTGATTTTATTAAAATCATTTTCCCTGAGCAATTTTTTAGAAATTATGAATTCTTCCTCGCTCCCTTTAAAATTCTTGAATTCATTTTGCAATTCATCTCCTTGCTCTTTGGTTATTATTTTCTTTTCTAGTAATTTTTGTAAATAAATCATATTAAATTTTATTTAATGGGAGCGAAGGGATCATCTCTTCCCTTGGGAATATCTCCTGTGACCTCATTAAAAACATTTGAATCAGGAATGAATTTTAATTCTGTAAAAGCATTTGATGTTAAAAAATTTGTATCAACATCAATCTGAACATTTCCCGTGTTTGCGACTGGCAAAACATTTGTATCAGTTGAAACGACTTTAAATTTTAAAAAAGCAAAATAGCCAAGGATAATTACTCCAACTACTAAAATATAGGGAGCTATTTTTTCTAAAGCACTTTTATTTTTTTGATTTATTGATTCTTCCATGATTATAAATTAATAAGAATAAACATCTAATATTATGCTAAAATTATAATTATTAGCTACAACTTTGCCTTTTGATTTTTCTTGTGTAGTCGCTGAAGAGACAGCAATGCTTTTTATAGTAACTATTCTCGTCTGACCTTCAAATAAAGATAATAAATTTTTAAAATTATTATAAGTTCCTGAAACATTTAAATTAACTGCTGTTTTTCTAATTGATCCTTGTAAAACATCGCTATTTTGTTGAACTGATGTTTGTGTGGTCCCAACGACTTTGCTAGTTTTAGCTCCACTCTCAGTCGTAGTTTTTGCTTGTGACTGACTACTTGTTCCTTCTGGAAGAGAACTTGTCATTCCGTCTAAACTCATTCCACTTGATGCAACTATGGTTCTAAAAAAATTATTAATTTTAGGGGTAAAAAATAAAGACGAATCAAAATTAATTGCAATGCTATCTTTCTTTTGATCCCATCCAGCACTATTAAGAGCCTCTATCTTAGAATCAATATTGGCATAATAACTTTTCTTCGCACTGATTAAGGCTTCCATTTGTTTTATCTGGCTATCAACACTATTAATCTCTTGCCATTTAGAAAAAGCTAAAAAATATGCGATACCAATAGCTGAAATAAAAATAATAACTGATATTAGTACTTTTATGTTTTTTCTTTTTTTAATATCCATATTATTTTAAAACCTCAGGCTTTATAACTAATTCTAAATTAAATTTGACTAAACCATTTTCTGCCAAATTAACATTTGAAATTTGATAACTTTCAATGGTTGGTTCTACCTTCATAATGGCTATCTGTTGTATAACGTTTTGGAAACCATCTGTTGAACCAGACATGGTAATTTTTCTAGAAGTAACATCAAAAATAAATCCAGAAAAAACTACCTTTGGGTGAGTCCATCCTTGGAAAGAAGCAAAAAAACCAGAAATTTTAGGATTATTTTCAAAAAGAGTTTTAAAGTCTCCAATATATTTACCAGCCAACTTTAATTGCTCTTCTTTAGCTCTAATATCACTTCCAGCAAGAGTAGTGTATTCATTGTTAGATTTAACTAATTCAGCTTTTTTTTGGCTAAGAATAATATTATTAAAATAAAAATAAACACTTAAGGACATCAAAAAAACAATAATTGAAAAAACCAAAATAAGGTTTTCTTTGAAGTCTGCTTCTTTTTTTTCTGGCGTTATTTCAATTGCCATAATTATTTTTTAATTCTTTTATATATTATACTTGCTTATTCAAATTTTCTCAAGGCTTCCCCTAGCGCAATAGCATAATTCGAATTAATTTCTTTAATTTTTTTATCTAAAGCTGACGGATAAATAATATTTTTAAACGGTTCAGCTATTTCAACAACCAAATTTGAAGATTCGTTCTGTCTAAAAATTTTATCAAAATAATCTTTTACTCCTGGTAACATTGAAGTTCCTCCGGCTAAAATAACTTTCTCTACTGTTTTCCCTTCTTTTATTTCAAATTCTTTAATCAATGTTTTGGTTTTTTCAGATACAATAGATAGAATCGGTATTAGAATATGAGAAATTTTTGTATCTCCAGAATCAGTTAATCCTTCTCCTTTTTTTATCATTTCTGCTTCTCCAGCTGGAATATTTAAAGTTTCAGAAAGACTATAAGTTAAATCTTTACCAGCCACATCAAAACTGGAACTCATTTTCATAAATCCCTCATCAACTATATTAATATTAGTACTTTGAAATCCCATTTCTAATAAGCAAGTAGGGGGATCGCTCTCCTTGATTACTGCCCTCTTTAAGGCCATGGCTTCGGCTTCAAGAGCAACCAGCTCTAATCCAGCTTTTTCGGCAATAGTTTTATACTGTTCAACGATAATTTTAGGCACGGCCATTACTAAAACTCTATTTCTTTGTTTTAAAGATTCTTTATTCATTAACTGCCAATCCAAGACTAACTCTGATAATGGTAAGGGAATATATTTTCTTGCTTCAAAGCCAATAGCATTAGTTATTTCTTTTTTAGACATCGGTGGCAATTCAAATGTTGTAAAAAATGTTGCAAAGTCTGGCAAAGAAAAGACAACTTTCTTGGTTTTTATTCCAGTCTCCTCTATTATTCCTGCTATAGCTATTGCAATATTATTGACTGCTGGATTTAAATTTTTCCTGTCAAAAGATCTAAAAAATTGCTTGCAAGCAACATCTAAATTAACCTCTCCATAATTTTCTAGAGTTATTTTTCCCTTATTTTCTGATATTTCAACCGCTCTAATAACTTTTGTTCCAATATCAATACCCAAACTATTCTGCTTTTTTCCTTTTGCAAAAAACATATTAAAAATATTATAGCATTTTTAAATTAGTTGACAAATGCTATAATCACATAATACCATTTTTAAAAAAACAATGGAATACCTAAAAGCAATTTGGGACATAATTTTCCCTAAAAAGTGTATTAGCTGTGGAAGAGAAGGACAATATCTTTGTGAAGATTGTCTTTCTTTAATTTCGATCAATCCCTTTGAATATTGTTTGTGTGAAAAAATGGAAAAAAGAAATAAATGCGAAAATTGTAAAAACAAAAATCTTGATAAAATAATGTCGGCCACGTCTTTTGACAATAAAATCGTTAAAGATGCTATTCATAAATTAAAGTATGGGTATATAAAAGATTTAAGTATTCCCCTCGCCTTTCTTATTTTAAGCCACCTTAAAACTATTGATTGTCAAATTGACAACAGTTTTGTCATTATTCCCGTCCCTATGCATATTAAAAAGAAAAGAAAAAGAGGTTTTAATCAATCAGAAGAAATTGCCAAACTAATTTCTGAATCAACTAGGATTAAACTATCAACAAGTCTTATTAAAACAAAAGAAACAAAACCACAGATGGAATTAAATAAAAGTCAAAGGATTGAAAATATTAAAAACTGTTTCGCCATTACTAATAAAAAAGAGATTGAAAATAAAACTATTCTTCTCTTAGACGATGTGTATACTACAGGCACAACAATGAATGAATGTGCTAAGGTTTTAAAAGAAAACGGAGTTAAAGAGGTCTGGGGTTTAAGCGTTGCAAGGGAAATATAATTGGGTTGACCAATACTACTATTTTGTATATTATGACAACATATTGGAGAGGTGCCAGAGTGGTCGAATGGGGCACCCTGCTAAGGTGTTAGTTGCGAAAGCGACTCGAGGGTTCGAATCCCTCCCTCTCCGCCAATTTCCATTTTTTATAAAATCGGGAGCTAAATTTGATGATTTATTAGTAAACTTTTATGGAAGGCTTTGAAAAACAATTTAATCAACCTATACCGACAGAGGAAACAAAAACACCGGAACCTAAACAAGAAACTCCGTCTGCTTCAGAATTCATTCAAAAAACCTCAAAACATGAAAAAAAGGGAGGGCCGGGTTTATATGATGTTAATGAGGTTGATGGTGGTTTTGAAGTAACTATACCTGGGCTTTTTGATAAAAAACTCGAAGTAATAATTGGAACAAGTAAACAACGTTTTGAAACTAAAGAAGAAGCTGAGCAAGCCGCAGATCGAGCGCGAGAAAAAGAAAAATTATATTTTGAAAGAGCGTCTCTCGAAAAAACTTTTACAAAATATTTTTATAAAATTGACGAGACGCAAGACGGAAAATTTCGCGTTATACTTCCCGGACTTATTGATTCAAAAACTGGCTATTACGTCGGTACAACGCAGAAAGATTTCGAAGCCTGGCAACAAGCCAAAGATTATTTTTTACAACAAAGAGAGAATGAGGAAAGATTAACTCAAAAACCGCTCCTTGAAATTCAGACGTACCAAAATGAAAAAATCTCTTTTTCCGACCTCGACTCTTTTAATCCGCAAATTGCCCCTTCAGAAAAAACTCAAAAAATTCCCAAATCAATTGAAAAATACTTACTAAGCAAAGAAAAGCTTGCAGGCATAGAACCCGGAGCTTCGACCTACCAAGAAACAGTTAAAGAAAAAGACTGGGAAAGAAAATTATACTCTTTTATTTCTTCATATCTTGAAAAGGATGGGGCAGAAATGGTCAAACAATTAAGTATCGAAAGTTTGGATAGTCTCACTCCAAAACAAGCAATCGAATTGACGACACAAATTGTAATTGACCTAACAAAATATAAATGGAGTGATATAAAAGAACAGAAAGTAGGCACAAAACCTGAAAAAACAAAAGCCGACCAAAACACTGCTTTACAACTTTTAAGAGAGGGCTTATTGAGAAGAAATGATTATGATTGGGAAGGTAATGGAGTATGCAGAAATTTTGCTAGTTCGGTAAAGGCTGTTTTTGAAGCGCTAAAAAATAATCAAACAAACTTTAGCCAGCTTCGTAACACCTATTGCACATATGAAAATAGTACAGAAATTTTTGCTCCTAAACGAGAAAAGAAAAATATCTTTGATTTGAACAAAACCAGTCACGCTTGGAATACGTTTGTAACAATTTCAAAAGAAGGAGCGGCAAACGCAGTTATTGTTGATGCAACCTGGGCAAAGCGGAATTTAGAAACTAAGAAGGTCGAAAAATTGGACTACACACTTACACGCATGGAACCAATCATAAATGCGGTCGGACAAGAACTTAAAGAAAGCACGCCTAATAAAGAGGAACAGTTAAAACACATTCTGTCGTTTTATATGCTCAAAATGGAAAAGCCGAGCAATATAGGTGGCCTTGTAAGTCCAGAAGAAGAAAAACAATTTTTTACAACAAGAGCATTAAAATTAATGGCGCTCCAAGGAGTGCCACAAGAATTACCAAGGCCGCTTGTCGAAGCTGTCGGACAAGAATATTTAAGGATCGCTGATAGTGCAGACAAATTAGAGATTGAAACTATTTATAAAATTTCGCAAAACAATCCCGAATTAGATTTTATAAATATTTTCAAAAATTATTTAAAAGATAAACAACTTTCAAATTATCATGCTGATGCCTTAATTTTTAAAAACGATGATTTGCAAAGAATGGCTTTTGAAGAAATAAAACTCGACAATGGTTTTAGTAAATTATTAAAAGACAGTCCAAAATTTAGGATACGCATGAGAGAAGTTTTGCCTAAATTGTTTATAGATTTTTCGCCAACAACAAAACCAGAAGATGCGGCAGAGTTAAAATATATAATAGGCAGTCAATCGATGTTAAGAAATTATGAGTATATGATTGACCCCCAAAAACTATCAGAAAATGAAATAAAAAGTTTTTTTGAGAAAGCGCGACAGTTATTAAAAACTGCGAATCCGCAAAAATACAACGATAACTTTACCAAGCTTGATGATTATCAATTAGTTAAGCAATTTGATAAAATTTATAGAGAGTTAGAAATATAAAAACGGCATTCTACAGAACTAAAAAGGGCTATCTCCCCCACTCATACGCATACAATATTAAACTCTACGATAACTTATTAAATTAAACTTATGGAAGGTGAAAAAATGTTTTATCCAGAATATCAAGAAAAAGAACCGAAGAACCTTTTACTCGAAGGCCCTGAATTAGCTTCACCTGAAAAAGAAATAAAACAAGAGGGCGAAATGAGTTTCTCTTTTTCTTCTGACACCAGACGATATTATCTTGGCAACGAAGACGATCAGCCATTTTTTAGGATTGAGTATTTTGATTCATTGCCAGATGAATTAAGCGACGAAGAAAAAGAAAAATTTACAAAAGAAACGAGAGGATGGGGCAAAAATGAAAAAACGGTTTATGTTTTGAAATACGGTAAGATACCGGAGCCAAAAGAAGAAACGAAAGAGCTCGACCCAAATAAAAACAAAAAATATCGTGTTGCCCTGCCTAGAGATTTTGGAAGAGACATGATTAATGATTTTTTTTCCAATGACGAACATAAACAAGTTATGGGCGATATTTTGACAAAAATTTTAAAATTTAAACCCGAAAAAGCTTCACAAATGGTCGAGCAGACTTTCGAAACTTTTCGCGAACAAGACAACGAAACAATTCACGATCTTTTTGATCAATTCTCAAAAGAAAATATAGAAAAAATTAGATCTGAAATTAGAGAAATAATGCTACCTGAACCGAAAGAAATTAAATTAGTAAGGCTAGTTGATATCTTAAAAAATAAAAAAGTCCTATTTTATACTGGTGCAGGTATTTCAATGGCAAGCGGGGTCCATAGCATGAATCAATTGCACGAAACACTAGGAATTGAAATGTCAGAAAAAATAGACGACTTACTTAAAAAAGCTGTTACTAACCCCCAGAGCGTAATTGAATCATGGGAAGAATTTACAAAAGCCACTGTTGAAAAGCCCCCGACGCCTACCCATCAATCACTTGGCAAGCTTGCTCAAAAATTAAATTCACAAATTATTACTGAAAATGTTGACCATTTACAAGAAAAAACAGGTGTAAAAGCGATTCATCTAACGGGCCCTTGGCTGAAAGAAAATATCCAGCCAGAATGGTTAAAAGATATTGATGCAGTAATTACGGTTGGTTTAAGTTATGATGACAGAGGCTTCCTTGGCTGGTACAAAGAAAACAATCCGAATGGAAAAATTATTGCGGTCAATTTAAGCCAACCTCCCTATCTAGGAGATGAAGATTTTATGCTGAAAGGAGATTGTCAAAAAATTATTCCGGAATTAGGAAAAGCATTTAATGAAAATAAATAAAAAATTTAATAAAATAAGCAACATAATCGATCATGGATTTAATCAATATCATTCTTCATATAGACACTTATTTAACCGACATTGTTAATGTCTACGGAGCCCTCTCGTATATTTTATTATTCGCCACTATTTTTATTGAAACCGGATTAGTCTTCATGCCTTTCCTGCCTGGCGATTCCTTACTCTTTGCTGCTGGAGCAATTTCAGCCATTAGCTCATTAAATATCTGTTTCTTGATTGTAGTACTATTCTTAGCCGCCTTTTTGGGAGACACCACAAATTATTTTATTGGAAAATATTTTGGCGAAAAAATATCCAATAGAATGAATCAAAAATATTTGATTGAAACTCAAGACTTTTATAATAAATACGGAGGCACAACTATCTTCCTTGCCCGCTTTGTTCCTATCGTCAGAACTTTCGCTCCATTTGTCGCTGGCTTAGGAAAAATGGACTACAAGAAATTTATCGCTTACAATGCAACTGGAGGATTAGCCTGGGTTCTGCTTTTTACCCTATTAGGATACTTTTTAGGCAATACCCCCCAGATCAAAGCGAACTTCTCAATCATCGTCATTTTAATCATTTTAATATCTCTAATTCCGGTTGCATTTAAGTTTATCAAAAAATCAAAATAATATGAGCAAGAAAAAATATTACGCCTATTCTCTAAACGGAAAACATGGCATCACTGATAATTGGCCGGAATGCCAGAAAATTGTTTCGGGAATGGAAAATGCTAAATACAAAGGATTTGAGACTAAAGACCAGGCAGAAAGATGGCTTGATTTAGGCGCTGACTATAAAACAAAAAATACTGCCTCAATAAAAGGAATATATTTTGATGCAGGGACCGGAGCTGGCAAGGGAGTTGAAACTAGCGTTACCGATGAAAATGGAAATAGTTTATTAAATATTGTCATGAAAAAGAAGGATATTGATGAAAAAGGCAATCACTTGATTGTTGATAATGTCACCAATAACTTTGGAGAATTATTAGCTTGTAAATACGCTTTAGAAATAGCCTTAAAGAAAAACATTAAAAACGTCTTCGGGGACAGCAAGCTAATAATTGATTATTGGTCAAAAGGATACATCAAAAAAGAAATGCCCGAAGAAACTATTTCCCTAAGCAATGAAGTCAAAAAATTAAGATATGCTTTTGAAAAAGAAGGTGGAAAAATAGAACATATTTCTGGAGGAAGCAACCCCGCTGATCTAGGTTTTCACAGAGGATAATAAATTGACAATTAACTCCTTTTTATATATTATTTCCCTATCACGGAGGGATGCCAGAGCGGTTGAATGGGATAGTCTTGAAAACTATTGTGGGGAAACCTACCGAGGGTTCGAATCCCTCTCCCTCCTCCAGTTATAAAATCATTAAAATGGAAACACAAAGACCAAAAGTAGGCGTTGCCATTATTATTGAAAGAGATAATAAAATTCTTTTAGGCAAGAGAAAAGGCTCTCATGGAAACGGCTCATGGGCTTTTCCTGGTGGACATTTGGAATTCAATGAAACGATTGAAGATTGTGCTAAAAGAGAAGTAATAGAAGAAACTGGACTAATTGTTAATAATATTAGAAAAGATACCTTTACTAACGACATAATGAAAGAAGAAAACAAACATTATATCACCTGTTTTGTTAGGGCCGATTGCAACTCAGGAGAGCCAAAAATAATGGAACCTGAAAGATGCGAAAAATGGGGTTGGTTCAAATGGAATGAATTACCTAGTCCGCTCTTTATTCCCTTCCAAAATTATTTAAAAGAAAATAAACATTACTAAAATAGTAATGTTTTCTTTTTTATTATCGCTTGTTTTTAATCTCTTTTTTGTATAGTATAGAAATACGCCCCCGTAGTTCAATGGATAGAATACCAGCTTGCGGAGCTTGCGATAGAGGTTCGAATCCTCTCGAGGGCACCACTACATAATAGAAATAGACATACTTTAATCATACTCCTGCAATAGAGGTATCGATTATATCAAAAATTTTGAGAAAATTGCGAAAACCCTTAGTATCTCTTAAGATAATTTAATAAATTAAAATAGTAAACAAAATTATATGGTCAATAAACAAATTATAGACTATGTTCAAAGATCGCTTGAGGGAGGATATTCGGTCGAGCAAATAAACTCGGCTCTTGCTATGCAGGGGTGGAACCAAACTGAAATAAACGAGGCGTTATTGAAGGCTCAAGAAATTATACAGCAGAAATCAATCAAGCTAGTCGTACCACCTGCTCCACCGAAAAATTCTGAATGGAACATTGAATTAAAAAGTTTATCAGCCTCACAGATTTTACTGTATCTCGGTGGACTAATTGTTGTTCTTGCAGGGACAATTTATATCGGTATTAATTGGTCGCAATGGGGTTCGATGGCGCGTATTTTTGCAATTCTCCTTCCAATATTAATTTGTTATGGAGTTGGCTCGCCTATGTTCTTTAGTAATGAACACAAGAAACAAAGTATTGTATTTTTGGTTGTTGGTTCATTGCTTTTCCCTTTCTTTCTGTCAATTATCTTTAAAGAATTGGAAATATTCCCCAAACCATTTAGCAATAACTTCAATCTAACTATTTCATTTTTGTCTTTTATTTTATATCTTGTTTCCAGTTTTATTTTCCGTTTTCCCATCTGGGCCTTTCTTTATCAGGCCGCAGGTCTTTTTGTTTATTATTTCTTCCTCGGACTCATTGGTATTGAAAACTTTTTTGAAAAACCCGCAATAGCTTGGCTATTTCTTATTCCCGGAACAGTATACTTATTACTAAGTTTATTTTATGATAAAAATGAAAGAAAAGATGAAGGAAATTATTCTTATACCATTGGGGCTTCAGTTCTCGTTCTTTCTTTCATTAGACTATTTGGAGAAACATTTTCTTATAACAAGGAACATCTAGCTTATCTGCTCTTCTTCTTCGGAGTGGCATATTTTCTCCTTGGTATTTTTTATGAAAAAATCAATTTCAAAAAATATTGCGAAGCCCCGTATTTTATTGGAGCAGGAATTGTTTTCTTCTCACTTTTCCGACTCGCTATTAATGGTACTCTATTAAAAGATTTTACTGGAAATATGACAATTAACGATCATAATATTATAGGTTGGTCAAATATTGTTGTCGGTTTAATTTATCTTGTGTTTGCATATATTGTTGAAAAGTTAAAAAACATTCAACTTGAAGAGGCACCGAAATATAAAGAATTCTTTAATCTCGTGGGGCCGTTTTTCGTTCTTGGTGCGATATTTTATCTTGGGCTTGATGGCAAAAAACCAATTTACGAAACTTTGCTTTTATTGTCTAGCTTAGGATTTATCTTTGGAAGTATTCCAAAACTTGCACGACAATATCTTCTCGTTGGGACATTGTTCTTAATAATTTACATTTTTTCAATCGGTGGAGAATATTTCCAAAACGAAGTTGGCTGGCCAATCACACTCTTTGTTGCTGGTCTTGCTTCAATGGGAATCAGTATTGTGATGGAGAAAGTTAGACGAAAATATTTTACAGTTGCAAAGGTTTAGTGGTGCATCATTTTCGGTAATAATAAATTCGGTGACGGAAAGCAAAGAGGAATAAGAATTCATTCCTTCTTTAACCACTTTTCCTTTTGCCCATGCGATCGTTTAGAATCATATATGCCACATTTCATGCGCCAACCGTTCATTTTTTATTAAAAATGTTTAAGCATATAATTGAATAATCCCGTATATGAATTTCTCAACCAAAATAGAAGAAATTCCTCGCGTCGGAACAGTTTACGGCAAAAGACTTAAAGCCATGGGCATTAAAACTTTGGCTGATTTAATTTACTATTTTCCGCGAGAATACAAAGACTTCTCTAAGATATCTAAGATAAAAGATATTAAGATAAATGAAAAAGCTTGCGTCCAAGGAAAAATCATTTCTCTTGAGCAAAACAAAACTTGGGTTAAAAGAATGATTATCACAACTGCTTTAATTCAAGATGATACTGGAGCAATAGAAGCTGTCTGGTTTAACCAGCCATATATAGGAAAAATATTAAAGGTTGGAGATGAAATTATTCTAGCCGGGAAACTTTCTTTTCAAAATAGAACTATCCAGCTCTCCTCCCCTATTTATGAAAAAATATCTTTAAAAGAAACTGTTCATTTGGGAAGAATAATGTCTGTTTATATTGAATCGCAAAATGTTTCTTCAAAATATTTAAGATATATTCTTAAACCAATTATTGAAAATATTAAAAACAAAGTTCCTGAAACTTTGCCTGAAGAAATATTAAAAAAATACGAACTTCTTCCATTAAAAAAAGCCTTAGAGCAAATTCATTTTCCTGATTCTCTTGAGCTAGCAAAAAAAGCTGAGGAAAGGTTTTCTTTTGAACAAATATTCTTCATTTCTCTTTTTAATTTAAGAAAAAAGTTAGAAATAAAAAAGGAAGAATCTCAAGCAATTCCAATAAATAAAGAACTAATAGAAAGAGTTAAAGCCTCTCTTCCTTTTGAACTAACTAAGGCCCAAAAGAAAACCCTGAATGAAATATTGAAAGATATGGAAAATCCAAACCCAATGAATAGATTGTTGCAGGGAGATGTTGGCTCAGGAAAAACTGCCGTTGCTGCTTTAGCTTCAATCAATGCCGTCAAAGCAAAAACTCAAGTTGTTTTAATGGCTCCAACCGAGATACTAGTGAAACAACACTTTAAAACTTTTTTCCAAATGCTTAAAAATTTTAATTTAAACGTTGGATTGCTAACTGGAAAAGAAGATAAATATTATTCAAAAAAGCTCCACTCTGATACTATTGAAATATCGAGAAATAAACTATTAGAAAAAGTTGAAAATGGAGATATTGATATTTTGATTGGAACTCAAGCTTTAATTGTTAGCAGCAAAAAGAAAAAAGAAGAACAAAAGGTAAAATTCAAAAATTTGGGATTAGTAATTGTTGACGAACAGCACCGTTTTGGAGTCAAACAAAGAGCGGCTCTTTCTAAAAAATACGATAACAAAATTCCCCACTTACTTTCTATGACCGCTACCCCCATTCCCCGAACTCTAGCGTTGACTGTTTGGGGAGATTTAGATTTATCAATTATCGATGAAATGCCTAAAAATAGAAAAAAAATTATTACTGAAATTGTTTCTGAAAAACAAAGAATTAAAAAATACGAATTTATTAAAAAAGAAATATCTAAAGGAGGACAAGTTTTTGTTGTCTGTCCAAGAATAGAATCAGAAAAAGAGGAAGAGGAAATCAAAACCGTTAAAAAAGAATATAATTATCTTTCTCGTGATGTTTTTCCTGAATCTAAATTAGCCATGCTTCACGGAAAAATGACTAGTAAAGAAAAGGATAAAACAATGAAAGACTTCAGAAGTAAAAAATATGATATTCTTGTTTCTACTTCGGTAATAGAAGTAGGAATTGATATTCCTAATGCTACCGTCATGATGATTGAAGGCAGCGATAGATTTGGCTTAGCTCAATTACATCAATTCAGGGGTCGAGTCGGAAGAGGAAATCAACAATCATATTGCTTAC
Source organism: Candidatus Pacearchaeota archaeon (assembly GCA_035404185.1). Lineage (NCBI taxonomy): Archaea > Nanobdellati > Candidatus Pacearchaeota archaeon. Next base: position 101,120 of record DAONGN010000001.1, read on the forward strand.
TTTTTACTGATTCGAAAAGTAAAAAAACAAGAGAAAGATTAGAAGCAATGATTAAATATGATAACGGATTTAAACTTTCAGAAATGGATCTAAAATTAAGAGGTCCTGGAGACTTTTTTGGCGTAAGACAATGGGGACTGCCTGACTTCGCTATGTCCGCTCTGAAGGACCTAAACAGCATAAAGAGAGCGAGAGAAGCAGCGGAAGAAGCATTTCCTCAAATAGAAAAAAACCCTCTCTTAAAAAGAAGGTTAGAGGCTTTTGAGGAAAAGGTTCATTTGGAATAAAATAAAAAGCCAAGACATTTAGCTCTCTTCTTGTATTATCGTTAAAAAAGTTCTGAGTGTGAACCAATTCTTAATAATAAAATAGTTATTTCTGATTTTTCTATTTTATAGATAAGGAGGATGTTCGGCTTTATATGACACTCGAAACAATCTTTAAATTCTCCAGTCAAGCGATGATTAGCATTTTTAGGTGATAATTCTTCTCCCTTAATTAAGCTGTCTAAAACTTTCTCCAATTCAACAAGGACAGCTTTATTGTGTTTATAAAGTTTTAGATCTTTCTTGAATCGACTGGAATATTTTAAAATAAACATAAATCAATCTTCTAGTGCATCATTGATAAGATCTAAACCTTTATTAAAAGATTTATTACTATTTTTTGCACTCGCAATCGATTCACGCAAAACTTCAGCGTTTCGTAAAGTAAATCCGTTCTCCCCTCTTAATTCGCAAGGAAAAGTTTTCGCGTTTATTACTTGGTGGAAAAAAATCTTAATAGCTGAACTCATATCCATACCTAGGCTATCTAAAATCTTTTTGGCCTCATTTTTAGTCTTAGAATCAATGCGAACTTGAATCTGTTCGTTATTTTTAATAATCATATAATTATATTGTATTGCATTTTTAATTAATTGTCAATACGTTATTTTCTTACTTTTGGTGTTACCCAGAATCCCATATACCTACCAAACAGCCAATGCATCTGAGCATGTAGGGCTGGCAATGCACTAAAAAATATCATCACGAAAGGTATTAAAATCCATTCTAAAGCCATTAAAATATACTTAAAGCGTCCATAATTGACTGGTTTGGGCGGAAGCAATAACATACTTACCCAAATACTAATAATCAAACTCGACATAGTTATAGTTAAAATCACACTAGTAATTTTGGGTAAATTATACGACACCAACGATTGAGCAAATTCATTTCCTCCTAAATACAACGGCAACCATCCTAAAGCAAATATTAAAATTGAGGAAATCGCCCAAGAAACATGTCCTTCAACCAACTCAAACCCCATTTCAAACTTTTTCCTAAAAGAAATCTTTTTATCTTTCAAAGAAGCGAAAATAAAGAAAGGAACCTCCCCCACACCATAAGCCCATCTCTTTTGCTGTTTATAAACATTCTTTAATGTTTTTAAAAATGTTTCGGCGCAATTGGCATCCATAGAAATAGGATAATACATTGGTTGAACCTTATAATCTCCATCGTATTCAAAAAAACATTGCCAAAATATTCTTGAATCATCAGACACAACATTTTTTTGTTTAAAGCCAACATCATTTAAAGCCTTGAAGGGCATCGAATGAGAAGAAAAAGTAATTAACTTTTCTGGTCTCTCTTGATTCATGGTGTGCCAAAAAGTTGAGGAAAAAGAAAATACCCTAGATAGCGGAGGAGATTGCCAAACATTATTTAAATATAGTGGAATTGGCTGATAGCTAGTTCTTAGTGGTTTATCAACCGTTAAATAATAATAAGTTAAACAACTAAAATATTTAGGGTAAACACAAGCATCAATATCAAAAGAAGAAACAATAATATTTTCGTAAGGAATGCTCAATGGATCAATAATCAACTCTTTAGCTTTTTGCGTTGCCCAAGCATCGTTTGCTCCATGACCCGCCAATTCTCCAGCTAAACCCATGGGGTGACAAGTGATTAACAATTTATAAAAAATATCACCATATTTTTCTCTTATCTTTGAAGCAATCTCTCTAGCATTATCTTTATCCGCCTCTTCGCAAGCTAAAACGATTATAATTCTTTCTTTTGGATAGTCTGTATTTAAAAGACATTTAAAAGTAGATTCAACGATTTCAAACGACTCTTGATACATTGGTAAAACTACTAAATGATAAATATTTTTCCATGATGAAATATTGATTCCATTCTTAGGAATTCCCAATAATTCGAGCTTTTTGATCCAATCTTCTTCTTCATTCTTTTTCATTTGAGAATATCCAGCCTTTAAATAGAAAGCAAAATAGATAGTTCTTAAAAGCCAGTAAATGTCAAAAAGAATGATAAAAAAAGCTACCAATACGGGAAGCTTGTAAGAAAGTAAAACCGACAAAAATAATAATGAAAGGCTTAAAAGTCCGGTGAACATTTCCAAGAAACGATACAAACTTCTCTCCTTCTTATCTTTCAAGTCTGCCGCTCTTCCTATTTTTAGATAGTATTTTTCTTCCATTGTGACCCTACAGGGAATCGAACCCTGATTACCAGATTGAAAATCTGGTGTCCTAACCGTTAGACGATAGGGCCAAAGATAGATTATATATATCAAAAAGAAGACAAAAAGACAAGCTTCTGGATTTAAAATTTGATAACCTCTCCAGGGTTAATAATTCCTGTTTCTTTAGATTCTTTTTTCTCTTCAATTTTCTCTTTTTTCGCTTCTTTTATCACCTCTCGCAATCCTTGAATATCAATCTTCTTTCTTGGCTTATTCATGTCAACTGGTTCTGATTTGACTGTTCTCTCTACCCTTTTTTCTTTCTTAGTTGGAATAAATTCCTTAGCGGTTTCCTCAAGACTTATAAATGGTAACTTTTCGAAATTACTCTTTGGTTTTTCTTCATGAGTATTGCTAGTACCATTTTTTCCCAAACAAGATTTACAATATACTGGACGTTTTCCATCTGGCTTAAAGGGAACCTTAACTTTCTTTCCACATTTCCCGCACTCAGCATCAAACAATTCCGAAGTAGAGGTTCTATTAGTTATTTTAACTTCCATTTTTGGCATGTTCTCTACACCAGCATATTTAGAAATTTTCTCCTCAACTATTTTTCTATCTGTTCCATATTTATTTCTTGAAAATTCTATAATCTCTTTTTCAAAATCATAATCAGAAACGGCCGGAGCAAGAGTTTCCGCAGAAAAAGGCCTAGAAGTTAATCCATCTATCATTAATTTAACATAGATGTTTTGCTTAGGAAGATTTACTAAATCGTGAGTATAAAATTCGGGAGAAAATTCTTTTTCTAAAAATTCTCCATCTTCAGCTCCAACCCTAAATGTAATCATCGTTCCTACGTTTCCAAAAACAGCATCTCTAACCTTTTCTTCCATTTGATTAATATATTGGTGAGCCAAAACTAAAGATAATCTATACTTTCTGGCTTCTGACAAAATACTAGCAAAAGAATCTGTTGAAAAGTTTTGGAATTCATCAATGTATAAAATGAAATCGTTTCTATCTTTCTCTGGAATATCTACTCTCGACATTGCAGCCAATTGAAGTTTGGTTACTAAAAGAGCTCCCAATAATCTCGAAGAATCCTCCCCTACTCTTCCCTTAGAAAGATTCATAATTAGGATTTTTTTCTCATCCATTATCTTTCTGATATCTATTGTTGATTTTTCTTGTCCAATAATATTTCTAATTAAAGGAGAAGAAATAAATTGTCCGATTTTATTTTGAATAGCAGCCGTCGCTTCTATTTCGTATCTCTGACTATATCGCGCAAATTCCTTAACCCAGAAAGCTTTAACCACTGAATCTTTAACATTTTCCAATATTTCATTTCTCCACTCTGGATCAGCCAATAATCTATTAATACCCAATAAAGTTGAACCAGGAGTTTCAAGTAAGGCTAGAATAGCGTTGTTTAAAATGTATTCCATTCTCGAAGACCAAACATCAGGCCAAATTTTCTTAAAAACACCCATCATACCTCCAGCAATTAGGTGTCTGTATTCGACATCAACATCTTCCATGATATTAAAGGCTACTGGATTTTCAACATCAGCTGGATTAAAATAAACTACATCTTTTATTCTGTCTTCAGGAACAAACTTAAGAATTTCTTCAGCTGCTTCTCCATGAGGATCAACAAATCCAACACCGTTACCATTTTTAATATCTTGAATGACCATATTTTTCAAAAGCTCGGTCTTACCCATACCGGTTTTTCCAACAACATATATATGACGCCTTCGATCGTCTGTTTTAATCCCGAATCTTTTTCTTTCTCCTCTAAAGGTCGTTTGACCAAAAAATATAATTTCTTGTTTATCCATAATATTATTCTATTGGTAATGTCGAAGGAGGTGCTCCTTTCTTCATTTCTACTCTCTTTAATGCCGTAGTCGGCACAGCAATACCTGGGAAATGCCAAAGAGTGGCCAATTCTTCGCTATTCAAAAAATATGTTGCTCCCTCTACGCTAAAAGGATCAAAAGCTGGATCTCTTGTTCTATAATTCTCAATTAAGTCTCTTTTTCTTAAGTACAGCCTTCTAGCAGTAAAAATGTCTGGTGACTGAATTTTAGTCGTCGTCATTCCCCACGGTTTCATATTGTTTAAATTCTGAGTTCCAAATTGAGCAAAAAAACTCACTCCAAATCCTTTTGCTCCACTAAAGAAAACTTTTCTTTCAGCAACGTAAACATATTTAATAAAACAAAGAAAACAATTCTTTGATTTCTTTCTTTCAATCGCCGTAACAATATCTCTTTCTCCAGCAGTTAATTTCATTTCTGGCGGTAAAACAGTTTCTTCTTTTTTTTCTTCTGTAGGTATTTCTCCGTGTATTAAAAGGTAGAAAAAATCAGCCAATAATGTTCTCTTTGCTGGTTTTTCTGACCTCTTAACTAATTTGTCGACTTCTTTTCTTGCCCTATCAAAAAGAGTTGTTTCTTTTGGACCTCTTGGTTGAGCAAATATTTGTATCCAAATTTGTTCCCCCTTTGACATTCTCGATATCACTTCAAATAAAGAAGCTAATGGATCAATTCTTTTTTCTTCTTTATTAACATCTGGTTTTTCTTCGAAAAATTGCTCATATGTTTTAATCGGATAAACATCTGATTTTATCAATTCAAAATCTGTTCCCCACATATCCCAGTCTTGATTAGGAATATCTGCAGGAACCTGTTTGGTATAATCTGGAACCTCTACAATTTCCACCTCTGGATATTGAGCATATATAGACGACTCAATTAATTTCCTATTGCTTGAAGGAAGCCTAATATACATATGTGGAACGCCGTCAATTCCTGCTATTTCAAAAGAAAATCCTAATATTCTTTTCCCTTCGAAATGTTCAGCTCTCCAATCTTTAGGAGGATCATAAGAACCCCAAATAGAAGTAAAAACGTTTTCCATGGCCCTTAGTGGCCTAATAATATCTTGAGGTATTCTAATCTCTAAAACTACAGGCTTTCTTGTTTTATCGCCAAACCACCTATCGCTTATATATAAACTATAGGTAAATTTTAATTTATTAAACAAATAAAATGGAACAACCGTCCACCAAAATTGAAATATTAAAGCCTTTAGTGCCAAAAGATAAGGAAAAATGATTTTCCAGAAAGTGGAAAATGCTTCAATTGTAAACGATATTTCTGCTGGCATTAATTAATTTTAACCTTATGCTTCGCGAATCTTGTATTTTCCTTCTTCGTCTCTAGTAAAGAATTTTTTATTTTGTAAATTAAGAAGAATTGTTGATTCTTTTACCATCCTTTGCTGTAAAACAGATTGAACTATTGCTTCTTTAGGTAGGGCTTGTTCTGAACTATTTAAAACTTGATAAATAACATCTTTGACTTGTCCAGGATTATATCCCCAATCTTTCAAAGCGTAATATCCCCTCCCAACCAAAACAAAATCTTGATTTCTAATCAATTCGTTATGCACTGTTTGAGGATGTAATTTTTTAGCTCTATTAGATCTACCAACTAATGATTCGTTTAATCCAAAAATCATATCTGCAATCTCTTTAAAATGTAATGGTTTTTCGCTCTGCTTTAAAATTAATTTAATCTTGTCTTTTACTGTTCTTGGATTTACTTCTGGCCATGATTTTAATCCAATCTTATTTCCGTCTATTGTTTTTAAAATATTTTTTGATATTTCTAAATATGAACAAAAAGCTTCTTCGCTGACTTTTCCTCCCTTTTCTTTATAATCCAAATAAGCTGCTTTTATTGTTTTAGGATCACCAGCTTCTCTTAATTGATTAACAAAATCAGATGCAATTTTTTTGGCTGAAAAAATCAAATCTTTATTAGTTGTCCAAAAAGAATAAAAATTATCATCTTCCTTTTCTTTAATAAGACTATCAGCCAAAGAAAGTAAAAACAAAATACAGTTCTTGCTCTCATTTGAGCCAATCTCTTCTAATAACTTTTCTTCTTTTTTAACTCCCCCACAAGCATCTATCTTTTTTTCAAAAATAAGTTTAATTTTTTTGAATTCGTCTTTAACTTCGGAATTATTTAAAATCTTTTTGGCTCTTTTTATTCCATCAACTTCAATCTGTCTTACTCTTTCTCTAGTGATATTATAACTTTTACCAATGGCTTCTAAGGTTTCTGGTTTTCCAGATTTACCTAACGAAAATCTACGAGAAATAACAGTTCTTGTTCTATCTGGAAGGTTTTTCAGTATATTTTGTGCTATTTTTTTATAGTCAAATTCCATAGTATTTAACTTATAACATTTAATATTAAAACTGTCAATAACCTACTTACCTGCCTTCTTTTGTTTTAAATTGTTCCAAAAAACTAAGACTGGGCTTGCCAAAAATGTTGAAGAAAAAGTACCTGCTATGACTCCCACTCCCATCAATATCGTAAAATATTTTAAGCTCTCTTCGTTGCCCAAAAAGTAATATAAAACACACAAAGCAATCATTATAGCTAACGATGTATTCATACATCTAGCAAATGTCTCATTTAAGCTTTTGTTAACAATATCCTCATAAGAAGATTTTCTGTCTTTTGTAAGATTTTCTCTAATTCTATCAAAAACAACCACAGTATTATTAATACAACTTCCAACAATAGTTAATAGGGCTGTAATAACAGGAATGGTTAGTTGAGCTTCATAAAAATGACCCAATAATGCTAAAACTCCTAAAGGAATAATAATATCATGGAAAAGCATAAGAGTAGAAGACAAGCCATATTGAAATGAAGTGATTGGTTTTGAAACATTTTTAAAAGCAATTGCGATATAGAATAACATTGCAATTAAAGCGACTGTAGCAGCTATTATCGTTTTATTTTTTAATTCCTTTCCGATAAGAGGACTGATCGTTTCACTACTAATTGACTTATCGTCTATCTCCCCTGTTTCCTTAATCTTAGAAATGATATTATTGTAAACATTTTGAGAAACATCCTTTTGACTAATCTTTAAAGCAATTCCAGTGTTTCCCATCGGCTGAATTTGAACATTTTTAGTTTCCTCAATTCCACTTAAAGCGTTTTGAATTACTGACATTTCTGGTCTAGAATTTTTATAATCTAACTGAAGCAAACTTCCTCCTTCAAAGTCTATACCCACCTTTAAACCAAAAGCAAATAATGCATAAATACTTAGAATAATAGCAACTATTGCAACCGTAAAATATAATTTTGAATATTTTAAAAAATTCATATTTTTATTTCCATAACAATTTAATCTTTCCTACTTTTCCCAAAGCAACGAACTCTAAGAATATTCTTGAAACAACCATTGAAGAAAATAGATTCAATAAAAGGCCCAAAATTAATGCAAAAGCAAAAGCTTTAATAAAGCTTGTTCCTAAGAAATAAAGAATTATCATAACAATTAAAGCTGTAAAATGCCCATCTCTAATTGACGGCCAAGCACGATTACATCCTTCAACGATACTACTCATAACATCTTTTCCTGCTTTTAATTCTTCTTTCATTCTTGAAAAAATCAAAATATTAGCATCAACCGCCATACCGATAGACAAAATTAAACCACCAATACCAGCCAAAGTTAATGTCACTGGAATTAATTTAATTAAAGCTAAAATTATTAAACAATAAACAATTAGAGCAACCGAAGCGATTAATCCTGGTAAACGGTAAAATAATATTAAGAAAATAATAATACCAATTATACTATAAATTCCTGCTTGAACTGATTTATTTAAAGAAATCTCTCCCAATGTTGGTCCAATCTTTTTCTGAACAATAGGACTTCCTAGCGGAACTGGCAAAGCTCCCTGATTCAATCTCTGAACTAACGTTTTAGCTGCCTTTATATCTGTCTGTCCAGTAATGATTGCCTCTCCTCCGCTAATCTTGTTTTCTACCCTCGGAGCATATAGATCTGAGCTATCTATCTTTCCATCTCCATTAGTGTCAACAATTGATGCTCCATCCAATGTTATAGCCAATGTTTTACCAACATTTCTCTCTGTAATAGCTTCAAATAATTTCGCACCTGCATCATCAAACTTTAATTGAATAATAGGAGCATAAGTTGTTTGATCAAAATTTAAAGTAGCTTTCTTTAAATATTTTCCTGTTAATTCTGTTTTTTGATAAGGATTTTCAAAAGCTACTTGCCAATCAGCAACTTTCTGTATTTCTTCAAGAGTGGTCAATCCTTTTATTTCTGCTATCTTAGCATTAATTTTGTCTATATCTGCCTGAGGTCTTTGTTCCCAAAATTCTAGCAAAGGAGTTTCTCCAATCCAAGCGATAGCATCGTCAACTGATTCTACTCCTGGTAAATCAACTGCAATCCTGTCTGTTCCATAAACCTGAACAATGGGTTCAGTCACTCCAAAAATATTAACCCTTCTTTCAATCACATCTCTTAAGCCTTCCATAACAGCAGATTTATCCTGATCTCCAATCTGACTTAAATCAGCTTGATATTCTAAATGAACTCCTCCCTTTAAATCTAAGCCTAATTTAAATTCGGTTTGAGGAAAGTGCCATATCTTCAAATTATATTTTGAATTAATATTATCAACTAATTGATTGTATCCATTTGGGTAACAAAAAATCCCAGCAACTAAGGCTAAGGCTAATATCGAAATTAAAGAAATTACTATGTTTTTATTGTTCATAATTGTTAAAAGTATAGTTATAATATAAGCTTAAAAATGTTTTTCGTCAACCGTGTTTGCGAAAATGTCTTTTTTCGTTTACAATTTAAACAATAGACCAAATAATGTCAAATATGATTATCCTTGCTATTGAAACAAGCTGTGATGACACAGCAATAAGCATCATTAAAACCACTGCCTCTGCTCTAAAGAAAAAACAGCCTGTTTTCAATGATTTTGAGATACTTTCTGATTATGTCTCCTCTCAAACAAAAATTCACGCTCCTTACGGAGGAGTATTTCCTGCTGTTGCCAAAAGAGAACATCAAAAAAGTCTTACTCCCCTTTTAATCAAATCTTTAAAAAAATCGGGACTATTAAAAAAGACTAAAAAACCAATTAATGCTAAAAAATTATTAAAGGTACAAAAAATTCTCGAAAGAAATCAAGACATCTTTAATGATATTAAAGAATTTTTAAAAGAATACGAAATTCCTGAAATAAATAAAATTACTGTTACTAATGGCCCTGGGCTTGAACCATGTCTCTATACTGGAATTAATTTTGCAAGAGCTTTATCTTTTTATTGGGACGCCCCTCTTATCTCAGTCAACCACCTCGAAGGACATATTATTGCTAATTGGCTTGCTCCAATTGAAAAAATTGGATTCCCGGCAACTGCCTTGGTCGTTTCAGGAGGAAACACACAAATTATTAATGTTGAGGATATAGGAAAATATAAACTTGTGGGAGAGACTAGAGATGATGCTGCTGGAGAATGTTTTGATAAAACCGCCAGAATATTAGGATTAGGATATCCTGGGGGACCAAGTATCGCTAAAGAAGCAAAAAAATTCAAAGAAAAGAAATTCAATATTTATCTACCCCGTCCGATGATACATGATAAAAATTTTGACTTTAGTTTTTCTGGTTTAAAAACTGCTGTTCTTTATGATTTTAAAAAAAAAACGAACGAAGAAAAAAAATCAAAAGATTATATTGCGGAAATATGCTATCAAATAGAAAGATCTATAATTGATGTCTTGGTTTTTAAAACCATGAAAGCTGCTGAAGAATTAAAAACAAAAACCGTTCTTCTTGGTGGAGGCGTTTCCGCCAATAAGGAGCTTGTAAAAGAATTTAAAAAGCAATGTAAAATAAAAAGATTAAATTTTGTCTCTCCCCTGCCTAGATTCTCTGGGGACAATGCTTCAATGATTGCTTTAACTGCGCTGTTTTCTTCTAACGCAAAAAAAACATCTTGGCAAAAAATAAAACCTAATTCTAATTTAAAAATAAATGGATAATAATATTTTAATAAATTTATCGTTCGCTATCCTTCCGGGAATTATCTGGTTACTTTTCTTTCTTAGAAAAGACAATCTTCCCGAACCTAAAAAACAAATTCTAAAAGTTTTCTTCTGTGGAGCAATTGCCGCTATTCCAATTGCCTTAATTGAGTTATGGCTTTTAAATGAATTATCAACACTAAATCTATCATATAAAGCTTATTATATTATCAAAGGATTATTTGTTGTTGGTTTAACTGAAGAAATATTTAAATATGTAGCAGTTAGATATTCAATATTAAATAGCTCTCATGTTGATGAACCAATTGATATTCCACTATATATGATTATCGGAGCCTTAGGATTTGCTACTGCTGAAAATGCATTATTTTTCTGCACTCAAAAATTCTTAATACTCAACGATCCTCTTATTCTTTCTTTTACCAGATTCATCGGTGCAACACTTCTTCATGCTTTGGCTTCGGGAACGATAGGATTATTTTTAGTTTTAGCCTTCCATAATTTAAAATTCCGCCATATTCTTATCGCTCTAGGTTTTGCAATTGCAATTAGTGCCCATGCCTTCTTTAACTTTTTCTTAGAATCATCTATAATGAAAGAAACAATGTCTGAAATGGGATACTCATCTTCACTCTATGCCCTAGCAATTGTATATGTACTTTTCTTAATTCTATCAATCTGTCTAAAAGAAATTAAAAAATTAAAAGGTGTTTGTAAAATATAAAATATGGCAAAGAAAAAAGACGAACAACAAATAGAAGAAAAAAAGAATTGGGATGGACCAAATGGACAATTAGTCGTTGATGTTTATGAAACAGAAAAAGAATTAATTATTCAATCAGCTATTGCTGGAATTAAAACAGAAGAAATAGATATTTCTCTTGAAAATGATATTTTAATTATTAAGGGAGAAAGAGATAATCCAAGTAAAGACAAGGGACAAAGATACTTCCTCAAGGAATGCTACTGGGGACCATTTTCAAAAGAAATAATACTCCCAAGAGAAATAGATACGAGCCGAATAGATGCTAAAGTAAAAGAAGGAATACTAACCGTAAGAATGCAAAAAATAGAAAGAGCAAAAAGCAAAAAAATATCAATTGAAGAATAATAAAAACCACCTAACAAAGGTGGATTTTATATATAAGTGTGCCGAGGGAGGGATTTGAACCCTCACACCTTGCGGCATATGCTCCTAAGGCATACGCGTCTGCCAGTTCCGCCACCTCGGCAAATAAAACACCCACCTTCTGTGTATATCAAAAACAAGGCGGGTGTCAATAAGTTGTCATAAAAACTAAACTCCAATAATCATTTTTACCGCTGAAGGAATAGCTCTTGATAATAGAGCCACAGCAATACCAACTGCAGCAAAAAGTATAAGCTGTCTTGCTTTTGTTACACTATCAGTATTTCCCTGAGAAGTAGTGAATAATACAGCTCCCCAAATAATCATCAAAGAAGATACGGCCATCAAAAGGACAAAAACCCAATCTGTAATCCTGTATACTCCATTCAATAAACAACACATTCCGCAATTACCGTTACTACTATAATTACAAACCTCCGTACATCCTAAGTCTACAGGAAGCCTATTAGTATTCTCAATAGTGCAAGCATCCAAAGTTCCTGCAGCAGACACAGAGCTTATTCCCATAAAAGAAACCGCTACTACCGCGCACATCATTAAGGCTAATATTTTTTTCTTCATAATCGTATTTTTATTTTTTATCCGACCTTTGAATTGTTTACTTTTCTATTGGATTTACAAAACCACTAACCACGCTTGCTATTGCAGCAGCCAATAATATAACAATTAATCCAATTGTTGTCGAGCCTATAATACTTTTAGCCATCTTTGCTCTTTCTGCGCTTCCGCCATCACTCATCCATAAAAATCCCGCTATAACATACATTAATACTGCTAATCCCGCAGAAATGGTTATAATCCAATTTGTAATATTTGATATAGTATCTGTTACTGCATCAGCAGAAGCAAGAAATGGAATAAACATCGCTCCCATCAAAACAATGGAGGCAGCAAGGTGTTGTTTTTTCATATTTATTAATTAATTTTAATTTAAAATTATTTTACCACTAAATCTTTAAAATTGCCAATAAAGATAACACACTATTATTATTTTACCACTAATCCCTTTAAAATATCTATAAGAGACCAAGCTAAAAGTGCCAATATTAATCCTATGGCAGCATAAAGTATAATCTGCTTTGCCTGATTAACCTTACTTGTGTCACCAGCTGCCGTCATATACGTAAGACCTCCATAGACTATAACTAATGGAGCTAAAACCATTGCCATATCTAAAATCCATTTAACTACCATACTAATAAGATCACCAAAAGTTTCTGCACTAATCGGATTTGTTATCCCTCCAGTAGAACTACCAGTTCCTCCTGTATTTGTGCCTGTTCCTCCAGTATTGGAACCAGTTCCTCCTGTATTTGTGCCTGTTCCTCCAGTGTCTGTACCAGTACCTGTGCCACCAACAGGATCACCATTACATTTAATGCCTGCAGATGGATTTATTGTTTTATTGTCTGAACAATAACACCAACCGAATGTTCCTTTCGTTCCACCGACATCAGCACACGTTAAAGAATAATCAGTTGCAAAAACAAATAAAGGAATGATAAAGAAAGAAATAAAAATAATTAAAAGTATTTTTTTCATATTTTTCTTAAGATTAAACCCCAATGAAAGCTACCAGCTTTAAATTCTTTTTCTGAACTTAATCCAACTTCTCTTGCTAATTCTTTAATTTCTTCAATTGAAACTCTCCCCTCTTTTGAACCTATGGGGGCATCCTTTTCCCAATCAACAATCAATATCATTCCATTATTTTTTAATAACCTTTTTCCTTCTTCTAAAACTTTTTCTTTATCTCCTATCTGAAATAAAAGATTAGTCATTAAAATTAAATCAAAATATTCGTCGGGCATCTTTATTCCTTTTTCTATATCTCCAATCACTGGCTTGATATTGAAAATCTTTTCGGAAGATATCTTTCCATTTAAAGCCGAAATAGCAGTATCTAGAATATCTACTGCATAAACCATTCCTGATTTTAATTCTTTGGCTAATGGTATTACCCATCCACCAGATCCGCAACCAAAGTCACAGGCAACCATATCCTCTCTAAGAGAAATATTCTTAATAATTTGTTGTGGATTTAAGAACCCTTCGTTCATATAAGAATATTGTATAAGATAATTTAATAAATGTAAATTATTCAACCTCAACTTCTTCAATCACGCAGGCTGCTGAAGCTACTTTATCTCCTAACTTCATCTTCATTATTTTAACTCCTTGAGTATCTCTTCCTAACTTAGGAATACTTGAAATTTTAGTTCTAATGACTTGTCCCTTTTGAGAAATAACTATTAAATCTTCCTGTCCAGCAATTACTTCAATCTTTGCTAATTGTCCAGTTTTAGTTGTGATATGAGCTATTTTAACACCAGAACCACCACGTCCCTGAGTCTTGTACTCAGAAACTAAAGTTCTTTTTCCAAATCCATTATCTGTTAAAACCAAAACATAATCTTTTTCTTTCAATCTTTCTTTTTTAACAACCTCCATTCCGATAACTTCATCTCCCTTCTTTAATCTTATCCCCCTAATGCCCGAGGCTGGCCTTCCCATTTGCCTAACTTCTTTTTCGGCAAAACGAATAGATTGGCCATTCTTAGTAGCTAAAATTATTTCATCGCCATCAGCAATTTTCTTAACATTACACAACACATCATCTGGCTTTAATTTAATAGCAATTAATCCTCCGCGTCTAACATTTTCAAAATCTTTCAAGGGAGTTTTTTTAATCACTCCATTCTTAGTAACCATGATTAAGTACTTAATCTTTTCTTCTTTGTCTTTTTTATCCAAAGGTAAAACCGAAAGAACCTTATCAGATGTCGAGATCTCAAGGAAATTCATTAAACCTCTACCCCTATTCGCTCTCTGACCCTCTGGAACCTCGTATACCTTCGTTTGAAAGACTTTTCCTGAATCAGTAAAGAAGAATAACGAATCATGGGTTTTAGCCGAGAAAAAGTGGCAAACTGCGTCATCTTCCATGGTTTTCATTCCTAATATTCCTTGTCCTCCCCTATTCTGTTTCTTATACTCAGAAGGATTAATTCTTTTAATATATCCTCCAGCAGTCAAGGTAACAATCGTATCTTCTAGCGGAACTAAATCTTCTTCAGAGATTGTTTCGGGACTATGAGCCATAATTACGGTTTTTCTTTCATCTCCATATAGTTCCATCTCTTTTTCAATCTCTTCTTTCATCACTCTCTTCTGTTCAGCCTTGCTATCCAAAATCTTTGTTAATATTTTTATTTGTTTTAATATTTCTACTAGTTCGTCTTCAATCTTTTGTTTTTCTAGCTTAGCTAATTGATGTAATCTAATTTCAACAACAGCTTCAGCTTGAATTATCGTCAATTTAAACTCTTTGACTAAATTATGTTTAGCATCCTCTTTATCTTTTGATTTTCTTATCGTTTTAATTACAGCATCAACATGATCCAAGGCTTTTGAAATACCTTCTAAGATATGCGCTCTTTCTTTCGCTTTTTTAAGATCAAATTGAGTTCTTTTAACTACTACTTCCTGTTTGTGATTTAAATACAATTCCAATACATCTTTCAAGCTCAAAACTCTTGGTTCTATTCCATTAACCAGGGCTAGCATGTTCAAATGATACATTTTTTGAAGATCGGTGTATTTATATAAAATATTTAGTATCTTCTTTGGAGCAACTCCTTTTTGCAAATCAAGCACAATTCTCATTCCATCTTTATCGGATTCATCTCTAAGGTCTTTCACTCCTTCCATTCTTTTTTCGTGAACCAAATTAGCCATTTGAACAATTAAAACCGATTTATCTACTTGATAAGGAATTTCCGAAACAACTAATTGATGTCCTTTTTCTTTTTCAACAACATCAATTTTTCCACGAGCCAAAAACGAACCTTTTCCTTGAGAATAAGCAGATAAAATATCTTTCTTATTATAAATTATTCCCGCAGTTGGAAAATCAGGCCCCTTAACAAATTGGAACAAATCTTCAGTTTCTGCTTTAGGATTATCGATTAAGTGTATTAAAGCTCCACAAACTTCCCTCAAATTATGAGGAGGAATGTTAGTCGCCATACCAACCGCAATACCAGTTGAACCGTTTAATAGTAAATTAGGCAAAGGACAAGGCAAAACGGCTGGTTCTTTTCTAGTAGTGTCATAGTTATCATTCCAATTAACTGTTTCCCTATCAATATCTTGCAATAATTCTTCTCCTATTTTAGATAACTTACATTCAGTATACCTTTGCGCAGCGGGCGGATCTCCTTCAATTGAACCAAAGTTTCCTTGACCTTTAATTAAGGGGTATCGAAGTGAAAAATCTTGAGCCATTCTCGCTATAGCTCCATAGATAGAACTATCTCCATGGGGATGATATTTTCCCATAACTTCTCCCGTGACAGCAGCTGATTTCCTGAACTTAGCATCAGACCTTGAGCCCATATCATACATGGCGTAAAGAATTCTTCTTTGTACTGGTTTCAATCCATCTCTAACATCAGGCAAGGCTCTTGAAACTATAACCGACATTGCATAGTCGATATAGCTATCCTTCATCTTTTGAGAAATTTCTCTTTCTTCAACGCTTCCCAGTATTATATTGATATCTTTTTCTTCTTTTTTTGCCATTTTACTTTTCCTCTAATATTACTATTTCAGCTTTTTCTTCAATTGATATATTTTTCTTTTGGATGCTTAATTTTTCTTGGGGTTCAATCTCTTTCTCCCCCATCGCTTTCAAAAATGGTTTTAAACCCTTTTCTGTCTTTTTACTATCATAGCACATTGGAATTACAATTGCAGGCTCAATTCTAGCAACAATCTTAGCTGCCTCTGCATAACTGATTGTCTTGTCTCCATCAACTGGAACAATTAAGATATCTACTGTTCCCATTTCCTCAATTTGTTCTTCAGAAAAATCACTTTCTCCAAAATATCCTAAATGAGCAATTCTAATATCTTCCGCTTCAATTATATAAATAATATTTCTTTGTTTTTTATCTACCTGAAGAGACTGAATTCCTTGAACAAAAACTCCTTTTCTTTCATATTCTCCACATGAAGAAATAACGAACTGCTCGTCCGTTTCAAATCCATTCTCGTAAGAATGGGTTTCGAGTATAATATCAGCCTTGGCAGACTTTTTCCCTTCTTTGGGGTCGACAATAGTTAAAACATTGTCTTTGTCTTTAGAAACACTCGCTATTTCGAAACAAGAATCTCCGTACCAAGTTATTTTCATAATTTGTTTAAAATATATTATCTAATTGGAGCGGGTGAGCGGAATTGAACCGCCGTATTATGCTTGGCAAGCATACGTACTACCATTGTACTACACCCGCACTTTGTTATTTTTTAAATCTTCGCTTGATAAATTTATCCAAACTAATATTTTTTCTTTCAGTCCTGAACTCTTTTTAACTCTAATTGAACAAATTCCATTTTCCAGTCTTTTAGTTGGGTGTTTTCCATATATAACTTGCACCTTATCAAACTGCCATAATCCTACCTTATCACTCCAAAATTTCTTACATTTCTCTTCTACAATATCAGGGTATATAAATAAAGACAAATAGATATCTTCTCTTTTAACTCTACAAATTTCCAATAAAAACTTCTTGAATAAAACTATCATTCTATGATTTACGTTCGTCAATCTAACTGGATATTTTAAATTTTGATCACCTTCTCCCCAATAAAGCATTACCCCAGCAATAAATAAAGGTTTTAATTTTATTTTTACAAATTCTTTTTCTGCCTCTTTTCTAAAGCTTTCTCTTCTATTATCCCATCTTTTTCTATTAGACTCAATTATTCTTTTTATTCTTTTTCTAGAAACTCTTATCGCTTTTTCTGTTAATCTTTCTTTAATCTTTTTTGACCATATTAAATCTTTAAACCAAGCATTCAAGGTACCTTTAGAGATATCTAATTCTTTGCTAATTTCCTTATAGCTTTTACCTTTTTTTCTCAACTCTAAGGCTAAATGATGATCGTTTCTCATAATTGAACCTGTGATGATTATGAATATATTATATCATACTGGTTCTAATTTTAAAACTACGGTGCCGAGGTCCGGAATCGAACCGGAATCTAATGTTTTTCAGACATTCGCCGTGACCGACTTGGCTACCTCGGCATATCGGTGGGCGATAGAGGACTCGAACCTCTAACCCCTTCGGTGTAAACGAAGTGCTCTACCAATTGAGCTAATCGCCCGTTATCCATCTATGTGGGCGGGGCGGGACTTGAACCCGCACGGGAATAATCCCCTATGCACCTCAAGCATAGATGTCTGCCAATTTCATCACTCGCCCCTATTCTGTAATTTCTTTCCTTTCCTTAGTTTTTAATTTTGCTTTCCTCCCTTTTGCAGTTCTTAAGTAGTAAAGTTTTGATTTTCTTGTCTTTCCACTTCTTTCAATTTCTATCTTTTCAATTAAAGGAGAATGAATTGGAAAAATCTTCTCTACTCCTACCCCATCAATAACTTTTCTAACGGTAATTGTAGCCGAAATTCCTTTTCCATGCTTTCTGGCTAAAACTTGTCCTTCAAAAGCTTGAATTCTTTCTTTAGTTTTTCCATCTTTAACTTCTTTAATTTTTTGATAGACCTTGATCATATCTCCGGCTTTAATATCAGGTAAATCACCTTTCAAATTAGCCTCAATAATACCCTTTTCTTCTAAGGGTTCTTTTATTTCTTCTACAGCTTCCGTTTCAACCGTTTCAGTCTCAACTTCTGCAATATTTTCTTCTTTTTTTGTTTCTTCTGCCATATATTTACTTTATCTTAATTAGCTTGGTGGGCGTATCCTGACTCGAACAGGAGGCCTTTACGATGTCAACGTAACGCTCTAACCAACTGAGCTATACGCCCCATTAGGTTTAAAGAGCTCTTTTATATATTAGGCGATTTAAGACTTTTCGTCAACAAAAACAAATTAACAGAAAAGTCTTTAATTGTCTATCTCTTCTCCCTCTTTTAGCACATATATCTCAATTACCTCTTTTTTAATTTCTGGTAATTCTACTTCTTTTCCATTCAATTTTTAGAAGAAATTTCTATATTCTTTTTCTTGTTTTTAACACTATCGTCTAAAAATTGAATAATTTCGAATTTTTTAGATGAAATTTCCTTTAATTTACTTGGATTATAGATATAGGCCACTATACTGTCGCAAATATCTTCTTCCATGTTCTTTTTTGCATAGTCATCAATGCATTCTTCTGGTTTAAGTGGATACTGAGTTCCTGGCGCTATTTCTCCTGTCTTTTTATTAATATATTGAGATATTTGACATTCTCCGTTGTTAACATATCTTTTCTCCCACTCTTCTTTATTAAAATCAATCCACTTAAAACCTGCTTCTTTCCATTTTTCTAAAAACTTATCTTGAATAAAATGTCCTATTTCGTGGGTAAGAGTTCCTTCAAAATTAGATATTTCTCCTACTCGATGATCATTATTAATATCAACTCCTCGTGGCATAATCTCAATCGCTTGCCAATTTTTTTTAGCAAAACCATTTAATGGATAGTTTTCATTTCCAGACAAGCTTTGTTTTTGATTATCTTCTAGTAATATCCATTCTATATTATTTAAAGCATCTGGAAATCTATTTAATATTTCCCTGAATGCTTTTTCAGTCTTTTCCATGTGTTCACTAGAAAATTCTTTTTCGTTACTAAAATTATAAAAAACTATGGGTTTATTTTTTGTACTTATAGAAAATTCAATTTGCTCGGCTGGCATTCCTTTTCCACGCCAATAATCACTATAAAACCATTCGCTATTTTCATGAACCATCTTTACGCTTTCTTTAATTTCCTCGTCTGTTCTTATCTTTCCATCCTCAAAAAACATTCCATCTACTTCCCCTCCTTTAATTTGACGTATTTCTTTGTTATATAAAGCATCTTTATTGTTTGTAATTTCATATTCAAAAGGAAGATTAGGTAAAGATTCTTTTACTTGATCAAATGATTCAAATTGTGACTCAAATCGTTCCATAGTGCGCGTGGATGGACTCGAACCATCGACCTTTCGATTATAAGTCGAATGCTACTAACCAACTGAGCTACACGCGCAGGGATTTTTATTTCCCTATCAATTCTTCAAATTCCTCTCTCTCTATTGTTTCTTTCTCAATTAATCTCTTTGCTATCTTTTCTAACACATTTTTATTTTCTTGTAATATTTTTTCAGCTTCTTTTTCGGCTTCAGTTATGATTCTTTCAACCTCTTTATCTATCTGCAATGCAACTTCATCAGAATAATTCCTACTTTCTGTTTCCCCATCTAAGAACATCTGGCTTTCTCTGTCGCCAAAAACAATTGGTCCTAATTTAGACATTCCATATTTTTTAACAATATTTCTAGCGATAATAGAAGCTTTGTTTAAATCATCCGATGCTCCCGTAGTCATATCACCAAAAATCATCTTTTCAGAACAATACCCTCCTAATAATACGGCAATTTCGGCTTCGAATTCTTTTCTAGTTCTGAGCATTCTTTCTTCTTTAGAAACTTTCAAAGTATATCCGGCAGCCATTCCCCTACCAATGATTGATATCTTTCTAATTGGTTCGGTATCATGAACTTTATTCCCAATCAAAGCATGTCCGGCTTCGTGATAAGCAGTAATTTCTTTTTCTTTATCAGTCATAACATGACTTCTTCTTTCGGGCCCAAGCAAAACTTTTTCAATTGATATTAATAAATCATTTTGCATCACTTGTTTTTGCTCATTCTTAGCGGCTAAAATAGCTGCTTCATTAAAAACATTTTCTAAATCAGCGCCAGAAAATCCTGGAGTTCTTTCAGCTACTTCTCGCAATTTAACATTATCAGCCAAAGGTTTGCCTCTTGAGTGAATAGATAAAATATCTTCTCTTTCTTTAATATCGGGTAAGCTAATAACAACTTTTCGATCAAATCTGCCTGGTCTTAATAAAGCTGGATCTAAAACATCTGGCCTATTTGTAGCCGCAAGAATAATAATTTTATCGTTCTTTTCAAATCCATCCATCTCGGTTAACAACTGATTCAATGTCTGTTCTCTTTCTTCATGTCCCCCAGTTATAGCTGGACCTCTTGTTTTGCCGATACTATCTAATTCATCTATAAAAACTAGACAAGGCTGCTGTTTTTTGGCAGCTGCGAATAAACTTCTTACCCTGCCTGAACCGACTCCAACGAACATTTCAACAAAAGAAGAACCCGCCACAGAAAAGAAAGGAACATTACTCTCCCCTGCAACCGCTCTTGCCAATAATGTTTTTCCGCATCCTGCCGGACCAACCAATAAAACTCCCTTCGGAATTCTTGCTCCCATTTTTAGATATTTTTGAGAATTTTTTAAAAAGTCTACTATTTCTTCTAACTCTTGTTTCTCTTCTTTTAGTCCCGCAACATCCTTAAATGTTATTTTATCCTTAGGATGTCCTTCGGCTCCAAATAAAGTTGCCTTAGCTTTCGTAAAGTCAAAACTTTGTGCAGCTCCAGTTTTGGCGTTCTTAAAAACCATAAAGAAAAAAATAGCGAATAAAGCCAACGGAAATACTACCATTATTAAAAATGTGCCAACCCAATCCCATGAAGTATTGGGCTCATTAAAAACAAAGGAAACATTCTTTATTTTATCTTGAGAAGCACCGTAATTAATCAAAGCTTGACCTAAAGTATCCCCTGTTTCTTTCTTGCTTATGGCTTTGGTTCCATCTAAATACTCTATAGAAATATCGTTATTTAATATTTTAATTTCCTTTACTTTTCCATTATTAACATCAGAAACTAATTGAGTAATTGAAATATTATTAACTGTTTCCTTGGGATTATTAAAAAAACTAAAAGCAATTCCGAGTATTAAAAAAACCAGAACAACTAAAAAGAGATTTTTAAGGAGACCTTTGATAGGACTCTTCTTCATATTTTTTATTTTATTCTTAAAGACATCCAATGTCTTTGAGGCTGGAAGCTTAATATCTGGAATTCGTATTCCTTATTTAATTCAAGCTTTTCTTTCATTTTTATTTCAGAACCAAATTCAGAAATATGTATTAATCCTTGTATCTTAGTATCAGATTCTTTTGAATTATTATCAATAAGTTGGATAAAGGCTCCAAAAGGATTAAATCTAACAACCAAACCCTTAACAACATCGTTTGTCTTGTAATTTAAATTCTGCCAAGGATCTTTCTTTAAATTCTTTATAGATAAAGAAACTCTGCCTTGTGAAATATCAATAACCTGAGCTTTAACGTCTTGCCCTACTTCAACTACTTGAGCTGGGTCTTCAATTAATTGCCAATCTAATTCAGAAATATGAACTAGCCCTTCTAGGTCTGAATCTTCTGGGCCTGCATCAGGAAGGGTAAATTTAATAAAAGCTCCAAAATTAACAATTCCTGAAACCTTTCCTTCGACGATATCACCTACCTTTAACGATTTAATCGCTTTCTGTAGTGTTTCACTTTCTTTTGATTCTTCGGTTAATATGATTTGTCCGGCTTTTTCATCAAAATCCAAAATCTTAACTTTAATATCTTGACCAATAAAAGATTGCAGTTTTCTTAAAATCTTTGATTTATCACCTTCTGGAACTCTGGGATAGTTATCGGGAGATAATTGAGAGGTCGGCAAGAAAGCAGGAATACCAGCAACTTCGGTGATAAGGCCTCCTTTATTTACCTTACTAATCCTAACTGCAAATTCTTGATTTAAATCTTTCTTTCCTTTAATTGTTTGCCAAGCTAATTCTTTCTCAGCTTCTCTTAAAGATAATTCAACAAAGCCTTCTTCATTTTCAGGCTCAACAACTTTAACTGAGATAGTATCTCCTATTTTAATGTTTTTTAAAACGTTTTTTGCGTTTTGGTATTCTGCACCGTAGATAATGCCTGTTTTTCTCGGACCAATATCTAAATACATAGCTAAATTCTCGATAGCGAGAATTTTACCGTCTATAATTTCTCCATTTCTGGGAATTTGGACGTTATCGGTTAGTTTTTGTAATGTTTCGTTTTGCATATATCTCCTTATATCATAAAGGTTTAATATTATCAAGTCAAAGAAAAAGCGCCTCGGAATACGAGTAGCGCGAATAGAAAAAGAAAAAAATTAGAAACAACGAGTAGTGAATTTAGACACCATTGCAACTATTTCTGTGTTGGTACTAATCGACATTCTTTTCTTTGATTTTTCGAGGGAATCAACTATAACATGATCTGACTCAGGATCAAGCTCGATAATTACCACTGGCAATACTACAGATTCTTCCTTTCCCCTCTTTTTCTTTGGCTTTATTTGAAGAAAGATTTTTCCTCCTTCTTGTAAAAGGTCTTCTAACTGTCCCATGACATTTAAAATCATCGCTTTTGTTTTTGCCATTTAGGACCTCCGTCCACATGGATTTTACATTATAATCCCTATCCAAGTCAAATATTGACTAAAATGGCATGTGGACAAAACCATTGACTAAAACAGCCCTATGAGTTAAAATATGTTCATTCCTGCTGAGCAGGATTTTATATATGCTTAATAAGCAAAACTTCACAATTATACTTTTTGCGGTTATCATTTTCTCTTTCTCGGCACTGATATTAACTATTGACGCCAAATCGGATAATACTAACTTGGCTCAAGGTTCCATATCAGAAAAGAGTTATTCTTTGGAAAACAATACTTTAGCGGTATTTTCCAACAAAGAAGACAGAGACGAGGATGCTGACCAATCAAAGCATAAGAAGATAAAAGTTATCATTACTGCCTATTCTTCTACGACATGGCAAACCGATGATACCCCCTTCATTACCGCTAATGGTTCAACAGTAAGGGATGGTATAGTGGCAAATAACATGCTACCATTCGGAACAGAATTAAGAATACCTGAACTTTATGGAAATAAAGTATTCACAGTAGAAGATAGAATGCATTCTAGAAAAAGCGACTACCAATTAGATATATGGTTCCCTACTCTTGAACAGGCTCAAGAATTCGGAGTTAAGGAAACATACATTGAAGTATTGGAGATATAAAAACACACTGGTTAGACCAGTGTGTTTTTTATGTGCCTCGGGTGGGACTTGAACCCACAAGGGTGTTTACCCGCAGCATTTTAAGTGCTGTATGTTTGCCAATTTCATCACCGAGGCATGTTTATTTCTTGCGACCACGATAGTTTGGTTTTAAGCTATGACAGTTGGGACAAAGTATTTGTAAATTACTTAAACTGTTATTATGAGAATCACCATCTATATGATGTAGTTCTAATGGCAATCGACCATCAAAACTTTTTTGCGACCAACCACATTCCTCACATTGTGGTTTTTTCAATCCTTCTTTAATTAACCTATTCTTAAGTTTATAACTCTGGAAATTATTATCTTTAATTAAAATTTTGTCTAGAGGTATCTTTGGTGTAAATAAAAATTGTAATCCCCTATTCCATCCCTTTCCTTTAAAATGAGAGATGTCAAAATCATATTCTTTGATATATTTCTTTAATTGCGCATAATTTCCTCCAGCTGCTTTCAAGTTTAATTTATTTAAAACTTGCCTATAACTATATGAGCTTTTAATAGCTTCTTTTAATTGAATTTTTGTCCAGGTTTTTCTATCCATTAAAACAATCATACCATTAGGCATACTCACAAGTCAATTACTCTCTTGCCTTTACTTATTTTGAAAGATCTGAGGCGTGGGCGGGAATTGCACCCGCGTATAAGAGTTTTGCAGACTCTCGCCTTACTGCTTGGCCACCACGCCCTAGCCATATAAAGAGAATACCAAGATTATTCGTTTTTTTCAATATCCTCCTTTCTTATCTTCGCTAATAGCTCTTCTATTCTTCCCGCTTCCTTTGTTTTTGTTTCTTTCAAAAATTCTATCTTGGGAACCGGTCTCATTTTCAATTTCTTATTTAATATCTGTTGCAATTCATAGATATGCCTATTTAATAAAGACAAAACATTATCAAAATTTTCTTCAGGGATAACAGAGATATAAACCTTACATTGGAAAAGACTACCTGAACATTCAACCCTTGTAATAGTTAAAAGCGTCCCCGGAAAAATATCTATTTCTTTTAAAATAATATCTCCCAACTCTTGCTGTATCAAGCTATTAACTTTTTCTATTCTAAACATATTATAGTTCTTCTTGCTTATACTCTTCCTTAAAAACAACCAAAGTATCTCCTTCTTTTATTCTTTCGCTACCCTGATAAAGTATTCCACACTCTTTTCCTTTCTTAACAACATCGAAGTCTTTTTTGTTTGACTGTAATTCAATTATTCTTCCATGACCAATCTTTTCTTCTTCTCTAAATATTTCTAATAATGCTCCTTTTTGCACCTCTCCTTCAATAACATTACCTCCCACTATCTGCCTATTTTTCTCTGTTCTAAAAATAGCCAAAACTTCAATCTCTCCTAAGTCAATTCTTTCTTTTTCTTTAGTCAGTTTTCTTTCCATTAATTCTCTTACTTTCTGAGCTAACTCATAAATAATAGAAAAATCGTAAACTTTAACTTTATTATTTTCAGCACTAATTTCTGCCACTTTGTCTTTTTTTACTCTAAAAGCAATAATTACTGCTTCACTGGTTTTTGCCATTTTAACATCCTGCTCTGTAATATCCCCCACCTCACTTCTGATTACACGGATACAAATATTATCTTGTGGTAAAATTTTCAAAACTTCTTCTATTCCCTCAAGAGAACCCTGTGCATCTCCCTTAATTACTAAATTTAAATATTTTTTACTAGGGTCAAATTCAAAAGCATCTCTCTTTATTTCTCTTTGCTTTAAATTAGCCTTAGCTTCTTCATAAGAGGAATATGCGCGAAACTTTTCTCCTACCGCGGGGACATTTTCAAACCCAATAATTACCACTGGATCAGATGGATCAGCTTCTTTTATTTCTTTTTGTAAAAAATCTCCTAAATTCTTAATTTTGCCCACAACAGAATCAGTTCCAATAAAATCTCCTCGCCCTAATGTCCCATTTTCTACTAAAACAGTAGTTGTTGGTCCCTTCTTTGGATCAAGATATGCTTCGACAATCGTTCCTTCGGCTAAAACTCCTGTTTCTGCTTTTAAATCTTCTACTTCGGCAACTAATTGAATCATATCTAATAAATCTGTTATACCCTGTCCCGTCTTAGCTGATATTTCAACCGTCGGAACTTGCCCCCCCCACGATTCAACAAGAATATCTTCTTTGGATAATTGTTGTTTAACCATCTCTGGATTAGCTCCTGGTTTGTCCATTTTATTCAAAGCCACTATAGTTGTTAATTTAGCATTTTTGATAAGAGCAATAGCTTCTTTAGTTTGTTTTTTAACTCCCTCGCCAGCATCAATAACTAAAACAGCAATATCTGCCAATTTAGATCCTCTACCTCTTATCGCTGAAAAAGATTCATGACCAGGAGTATCAATAAAGGTTATCTTCTTTTGATTGTGTTCTATTTGATAAGCGCCAACGTGCTGAGTAATTCCACCTGATTCTTTTTCTAAAACATTGAATTCTCTAATTGCCATCAATAAGGAGGTTTTGCCGTGATCAATATGCCCCAAAACAACCACCACTGGCGGTCTTGAAATTACATCAGGTTGTTTATTATTTTCTGCCATATTTTTAGTCCTTAAAGCGGAGAGAGTGAGATTCGAACTCACGGTGAGAATTACCCCACAATGGTTTTCGAAACCATCCCCTTAAGCCGCTCAGGCATCTCTCCTAAATATGTTTAAAGACTATCACTTTTCCCCCTTAAAAGCAATTTAAAAGAAGGAAAATCATTATCATATACCATCTCTTTTGGGAGAATATTAGAAAATCTTTTTCCTATTGTCTGGACTAAATAATTAGATATCTGACCTTTTAATATTTTGAATTTAAAAAATCTAACTGTTTCCTTTTTATATTTCTTAAAATCAGGAAAAGTTTTAATTAAAATATCAGCAGCGTAAAGACCCCAAATTATTCCTCCCCCACTCCATGGCTTAGTTAATCCCATCGCATCTCCGCAAAGAGTAACGTTTTTTTCTTTTGGAAAAATTAATCCTGCATTGAATAATGAAAATTTAGGACAAGGAATAGCAGCGGCAGAAAAAGAATCTTTCTCAATTCCCCTTATTTCCAATATCTTATCTGCTTTCTTTTTAACCTCCGATTGATTGCCTAGTGCTCCATATTCAATCTTCTCTCCCTTAGGAATCTTCCAACAAAAACCAAAAATATCTGACGACGCAAATGTTTCAGTAATATTTGAATTGTTCTTTATTAAAGAATAAGCCTGAATTCCATTTTTAATTTTAGGATCAGGTAAATTTAAACTTCTTCTAATAGCAGAAAAGGCGCCGTCACATCCGATAATCCTATCAAATCCTTGCGGCACCTTTTTAATCTCTTGTCCTAGGATAATCCTCGTCCCAGCTTTCTTGTTTAAATCTAAAAGAATACTTATCAACATTTCCCTATTAAGAGCCAAATGCTTAGGATTAAAATTAAGTTTAACTTTTCCTTTAGGAAAATTAATGATACAAAAAAATATTTTATTCTCTATACACTTTCCTGTAATAGGGATAAACTGCTTAATTCTTTCTGAAACCAAAGATGAACAACATTTCTTACCAAGAACGTCTTCTTTTTTCCTGTCGAAAAGAGAGACTTCGTGTCCCATTTCTGATAATTTCCAAGAAATATATAATCCCATCACTCCCCCGCCAACTACGGCCACTTTTATTTTTTTATTGTCCATTATTTTCAGGAGATATAATATGGAGCGAGTGAAGGGAATCGAACCCTCATGTACAGCTTGGAAGGCTGTCGCTCTACCATTGAGCTACACTCGCGAGAAACCCTTTCGGGGCACTGAGATTCGAACTCAGAATAAATCCTCCCAAAGGACTCGTGATGGCCGTTTCACTATGCCCCGTGCTACTTCCTTTTTATATCATCTTTCTGTTTCAGAGTCAAAAACATTCCTCAACTTTTATTGATATTTTTATAACATAGTAAATCTTAATGTGTTTCAAGTCCCGTTAGTCACCCATTAAGGGAAAATTGGCGCAAAACAAACCGGGAGGTTATTTAAGATAAAATTAAATATTTTACGTTATATTGGTAAAATATTTTTTTTATTCTTAAATGCTATAACTTCCGAATTTCTAATAAGAATAGTTCTTGTGGTTGTATATGTCATTCCTTTATTTGGTTGCATTTCAAATCCAAGATAAATACAATTTATTCCTCTAGTAGAAACCTCTTTAATAGCTGGCTGCAAATCAGAATCAGAACTACCTAAAATTATTAAATCAGCTTTTTTATCACAAGCCAAAATAACCATATCTACTCCAATTCTTACGTCTACACCTTTTTCCTTAAAAACTAATATACCAGCTTTATTAATATTTCCCCTAACACTACCAGCCATTATCACTTTAAAACCACAACCCTCTAGGTGGGTCTTAAGCAGTCTCTGCTCTTCGATTAATTGCTTGGATTTTCCCGAACTTTTAGAATGCTTTTTAATACGAGCGAAATAAAACCATACCTCATTAACGTCTATTCCTTCAAGAACCTTATTAAAAAGACCCTCAAAGTCGTACTCATGCCAGACTAAACTATTATTTACTTCAGATTGAAAAACACTTTTTATTTTACCTTTAAAATTTTCTCCATCTATAAGTAAAATGTTTTTCATGTATAATTGGGGTATATTTAATAAAAACCCCAACGGACCTTTCGGCTGGCTGGGGCGTGTATGTATTCAATATAACCCATCTAAATTTAAAGTCAATACCCTGTCAATCTTCTGATTAAAATCAAGTAACTCTACTCCTATTCCCTTCCAATTTAAAATTATGAATGCATCACATAACCAACCAATTATTATATCCCAACAAGACAAACTCCTTGACGTGGAATATAGTGAGAATTAAAACGTTCTTTTTTTACTGTTCCATCGGGATAAGTAACTTCATAGTCAAAATATGCATCAGCTCCATCGTAAGCAGCATAGGTACATTTTACTTGACCACTAGCTAAACTATAAGTCTTAATGATCTTATTAGGATTAGGTTTGACTATATTATAAATAACTGGTTCTGTTCTATTTACAGTTCTTCCATCTTTTATTCCCCACAATTCAATAGTTAATTCTTTATTTTTTACTTCCGCCTGTATCAAAATGTAATTTCCTGTATCATTGATAAATTTAAAATCCGGGGAAGGACTATAAATTGTAGCATCAATTCCTGCTGGTTGATAATAAGGCATATTATAAGAATGATTTTGACGCATAGTTATTGGTAGCCCTGCATCAAGGGTCGCCCTAAAAAGAGTAGTACTTGTATGACAAAGCCCCCCTCCAAATTCATAAGAAATGGCATTGCCTTTTATAACCGCCTCCTTAACGTATCCATGCTCCTCATCTATGGAACCAAGAGCTTCGAGCATAGAAAATTCTTCACCTGGTTTTAGCAATAATCCATTAAGAGATTTGGCCCCATTTTTAATATTTGAAGTTCTTGCATTTGTTGAACCATCAAATCCTAAAGAATATTTACCAATAATTTCTTTAATTCCTAAAATATCATTAACTCCTTCATTTTCATTAGAATAAGGTATTATTTTAACAGAAAGATTCAATTCCTCGAAAGGATTAGTTAATAAACCAGCTAATAAATTTACTGTTAAATCAATATCTAACTCTCTTCCCTCTTTGCCTGGTATAAAATTTTCAACTTTCCCGTCGTTTAGGGTAAATTTTGGCAAAACATAATCTTGATTTATTTCTGTTGCTACGTTTTCTTCTATGTATTTTTTAATTTTATTTTTATCTAAATCAATAAACAAATTTGATTCTTTTTTTGACAAAACTACCATTTCTAATAAAGATGCTTTATCAATAATCCATTCATCTTTATTATATTTTAATTTAATCGGAGCTAAAGCTAAATTACTCTCTACTTTGTCTTTCATTGCCAGACAATCGGCTTCTGATATCTCAGGATTAGCATCATTGCCCTCTAAAATAATATTAGAAAAATCAAGTTCACCTAAATTATTCCTTAAAGTATTCATTGACTCTTCATAATAGATTACTTTACCTGCTCTTCCTTGTTTGATCAATAAATTATTTTCAGAATCAAAATAATAAACAGCATTTTGGGGATTAAGAATAGAAAAACCTTGTTTTAAATCGTTAATAATTTTATCATTATCAAAATTAACTATTAATTTAACGTAGTGATTATTGCCTAAAATTAGATCTAGTCTATCTTTAGAATCATTCACAAAATTACCGCTTCGCCCAAACAACATCGCCTTATTAATAGTTTCATCAACTTTAAAATCAACTAAAACATCCACAACAGCTGCATCGGAAGAAGAATTAATAGGATAGACAGTCACCTTATTATCGTCATAATAAAAAGAAATACCTTCTTGATCGACAATATTCAATTTTTCATCTATTAAGCTTTTTGATTCTAATATTGTTTTTCCTTCCATATTTAATCCTCCGATGTAAATATTGGGATAAATTTTTTCGGCATACTTAACTTCAAAAATATAATAAAATGAGCCAATTATAATGGCTATAAAAATTAGTAAAAATATTAATCCTAATCTCTGCTTAAACATGCAGTTAGTTTAATGTTGATACAATTATCTTGTTATGAAGAAAAAAATTATTGAAAGAATTACTAAAGGTAACCAAGCCCAAACAATTTTCTGGTAACGGAAAAGAGATTTTCCTCTTTTCTCTCTCATTACTCTATACCATTTTTCAAATCCGAAGAAAGCGGCACTACCGATAAATATAGTTAAAATTAACTTATCCATTCCCCATAATGTATGATATTCATTTCCGATAACTTCAATTGAATGAAGGGGCCAGATAACCATTGCGTAATAAGATAAAATTATTAAAATATCTCTGCTTTTAAATCTAATATTCTTTTTGTTAAGCCACTCAATAGTCCACATGATTAAACCCACTGTTAATCCTCCAATCCATAAACCGGTAATAGTATCATCTATTTTTAACCATCTTGCTAATCCTAATCCAGCAGAAACTCCGATAACACAAACTGGGCAAACAGCCAAAGCAGCTTGAGCAAAAAACAAACCAACAAAAGATATTAAAGATGTAATTGTTATTTTATTCATTATTTTCTTTCTTTAAGAATCGTTTCTAATTTAATCTCTTCTCTATTCCTTAAAACTAATAGATGTATATTTTCTCCTACTGCACATTCTGCTAGGACATCATTAATCGAATTATCTTGAGTTATCTTCTTACCATTAATTTCTAAAATAATATCGTACTCTTTTAATCCAGCTTGATCAGCGCTAGAATTTTTAGCCACAGCTGGTTCACCAAACATTTCTCTTACTATTAATGCTCCGTAACAACATTCTAATTTGTTTGCCTTGGATATATGGTCGTTTAGAATAATATACTTTACTCCTAAATACGGCCTCTTAATTCTTCCTTCTTTTTTAATTTCCTTTAAATCTTCTTTGATGTAATTAATTGGTAAAGCAAATCCGATATTCTCTGCTCCCATTATCATGGCTGTATTTATCGCTATCACTTCCCCATTCATATTTACTAGTGGTCCTCCTGAATTACCAGGATTAATAGCAGCATCGGTTTGAATCAATCCTCTTAAACTAGTAACTTTTGATGTAGTATTCGCTCCATTATATGCTGTAATTTTTCTACTTAATCCAGAAACAATTCCCGCTGATAGGGTATCTTCAAATTCTCCTAAAGGATTTCCAACTGCGATTACTGCTTCTCCTAGCTCAACATTATCAGAATCTCCCATTTTTAAAAAAGGAAAAGCTACTCCATCTTCAATTTTTAAAATAGCTGTATCAGTCAAAGGATCTCTTGATAGAACTTTTGCCTTATATCTTTTGTCTGGATCAAGAATAACTGTATAGTCTGCATCCATTTCTTCAACTACGTGATTACAAGTTAAAACGTACCCATCTTTAGAAACAATAAATCCACTTCCCCCTCCAATTTTAGTCATTTGTTTTTCACTATTTACATTTTTAGGAAAAGCAACCTTCTCTCCTTTGTAAGGAAGGAAGTAAAATTCATCGATTTGTGGTAAATCACGAGAAGCGATAATTGTTATTACCGCTGGACAAATCTTCTTCGCTATTTCTACGATTGGAGATTTTTTCATAGATTAATTCTATCATAAAAAAATATAAAATAAAACATCGCCATGAATTAGTGATGATTATTTGTGGACCCAGCGGGATTCGAACCCGCCGCCTCGCCCATGCCATGGGCGCGCGCTACCAAATGCGCTATGGGCCCCTATTAAATCTGTGTCCCCAGCAGGAGTTGAACCTGCGGCCTTTGCCTTAGGAGTGCAACGCTCTATCCAACTGAGCTATGGGGACTCATTTTTTCTATCATCAAACTAATAAGATTATATATTTTTCTTCTAACTGTAACATCATAAACAGAAAGCCTACAAATACCATTTGGACACCTTTCCAGACTCTTGCTGTTTTCTTTTAATTTTAAAATTTCTGGTTTTTGGAATCTATCCATTGATAGGCCAGTAATTTTCGACCAGTAATTTTCAGCTCTTTTTACGTCACCCTTCTCGCCTATCCTTACCATTACCTTCATTTTACTATTATCAACTAAAAGTATTTCCCTAAAAAATCTCATCATTATTTTTACCATCTCAGGATTGGTATTTGTAAAAATTGCACTCTGATTAGTTCCACTATTATATCCTTCTGCCCAATAAAGCATTGCTCCTGAAACTAATAAAGCATTTTTATCTATATTTACTTTACTAAATATTTTATTCGCCCAAAGTCTATCTTGTTCTTTATTTTTAATAGATGTTTCTATTAAATTTTTAATAAGGGGCACATTTCTTTGCTTATCCTTTATCCTATTTTTTTGTTTTTCTGTCAATTCTATATCGCAACACCATCTCGATATTGTTCCATGACCGACAGGTACGATATCTAAAATTTCATTATAAGAAAAGCCTTTCTTTCTTAAGGATATTGCCTTAATATAAGATTTTTCTTTTCTATGCATTGTATTAATAATATCAATTTATATATATAATATCAATATAAATCCTATCTTAAATTAGTCAAAAATTAGTCTAACTATTGGTCTAACACAAAACCGCTCTTACGAGCGGCTTTTGTTTTTAATTTTATCTAACAGCGTCTTTCAATCCTTTTCCAGCTTTGAATTTTGGAGTCTTCATTGCAGGGATCTTGATTTTTTCTCCTGTTTTAGGATTTCTTCCTTCTCTGGCAGCTCTTGCGCCTACTTTGAATGTTCCAAATCCTGTCAAAGTTACATCTCCACCTTTTGATAGAGTTTTTGTTATTTCTTCAATGATTGTATTTAAAGCCTCAGCAGCATCTTTCTTTGCCATGGCTGTTTTTTTAACAATTGCTTCTACGATATCGTCTTTTGTCATTTTAGTGTATATATTTAATTCTTATATATGATGTTATCGACCTTTTATTATTTCGCATATTCGGTTACTCTCGATTCTCTTATTACCATAACCTTAATTTCTCCAGGATATTTTAATTCCTGTTGAATCTTTTGAGCTACTTCTCTTGCTAGCTTATGAGCTGTTAAATCATCTACTTCTTTTGGCTTAACAAATACTCTTAATTCTCTTCCTCCTTGAATAGCATATGATTTTTCAACCCCGTTAAACGAATTAGCAATGTCTTCTAGGTCTTCCAATCTCTTTAAATAATTCTCTAAAGTATCTTTTCTAGCTCCTGGTCTAGCTCCTGATATCTGATCAGCAGTCTGAACAATAACTGCCTCTGAACTTTCGTACGGATATTCTTCATGATGCGATTTCATCGCAGAAATAATTGCTGGGTCTATGTTAAACTTCTCTAATATCTTAGCTCCAATATCAGTATGAGACCCTTCTATCTTATAGTCAAGGGCTTTTCCTATATCATGCAATAAACCAGCTTTTTTGCAAAGAGCCACGTTTATTCCTATTTCTGAAGCCAATGCGGCAGCTAAATGAGCTACTTCGATTGAATGATTTAATACGTTTTGACCATAACTGGTTCTGTATTGTAGTCTTCCTAATACCTGAATTAATTTTTCAGGAAGATCTAATACTCCAGTTTCATATACCGCTGCTTCTCCTGCTTCTCTTATCTTCTTATTTACTTCTTCTGTAGCTTTTTCAATCTCAGTTTCAACTCTCGCTGGTTGTATTCTGCCGTCTCTTAATAATTTTTCTAAAGCAATCTTCGCTACTTCCCTTCTGACTGGATTAAAACTAGAAATAATTACTAATCCAGGAGTTTCATCAACAATTAATTCAACTCCGGCTGCTTTTTCAAAAGCTCTAATATTTCTTCCTTCTTTTCCAATAATTCTTCCTTTAATTTCTTCAGAGGGAAGAACAACCGAAGAAGTAGTGATTTCCTGTGTTTGAGGAAGAGCATAGGACTGAACGGCAGTTGCAATAATTTCTTTTGCTTTTTTTTCGTATTGCTCAATTCCTCTTAATTCAAGTTTTCTTATTCTCTCTAATACGTCTACTTCGTATTCTTTTTCTGTTTTTTCTAATAACTCAACTTTAGCCTGTTCTTTATTCAGCCCTGCTATTTTTTCTAGTTTTTTAATAGATTCAATTCTTAATTGATCTAGTTCGTCTCTTACCTGTTTTGCTTTCTCTAGTTTTTCAACAGCTTCCTTTTCTTTTTCTACGGTTTGTTTGTCTTTTGCTTCTATTTCTTCTTCTTTTTTAAAAAGTCTATTTTCTGCTTTTATAACTACCTTCTGTCTCTCTTCTATATCGGCATATGATTTATTCTCTATTTCTTCTGCCTTTGCTTTAGCCTTGCTCATTATCTCTTCAGCGGTTTGTCTAGTCTGAGTAATCTTTTTCTGCAATTCTGCTTCAATAGTTCCTGCTCTTTTTCTAGCGATTGACTGACGAATGTAATAACCAATAATGCCACCCACAAACAACGAAACAATCGCTGCCACAATCAATAATGTTTCCATATTTTCATATATGAAAATTTGGCGCACAATAAATAATCAATTTTCAGTTTTAAAATTTTCTACTAAAATTCATTCTTGAGATTATTAAATAATTACCAAAAATTCAAAGTTAACGTTAATATTCTTACATTATTAGTATAACAAAAAACCCTTGCAGAAGCAAGAGTTGTTTGATTTCTCGCGTTATTTACAGATTTCTGCTGTAGGATGATCAAGACAAACCAGTTGCTTTAACGCATCATTCTCAGCTTTTAGTTCTTTTACAGAATTTATTAGAAGAAAGGTTACAGCATGAGCATCAAAATTCAAAAGTTCTGTTTCAGTAGTATCAGTTTCATTTAATTTTGCCTTAAATGTATTAATAGTATACGGATATACCTTCTGCATGTCCTGAGCAACAACACCGATATATTCTTTTCCGTCAGCAGTAAAACCAGCCTTACCATTATATTTATACCATACGGGATTAATTTCTTCTATTACAGAAAGTCCATCAGTAAAACTTCTAATATCTTTCTTTATTCTTTCGTCAGAAGCAATAGTCCAGCTACTAGAAGTGGGTTTAGCTGCCGAATTAGTTGAAAGCTGTAGTTGATATGAAGGTGTTATTCCTCCTATACCGACACCAGTACTTGTGATCCGAAATGCCTCAGCACCTTGATTTAAAAACTTATAACCCTGTTGATCGTTATCAAATCTAAGATAACCGTCCGTTGGATCACGACCAATATCAGTATAAAATGCTCCTGTTATTTCTGAAAGTCTAAGTTGACTATTAGCACCATTAGCAATATGTAAAGAATTTCCTGGAGCAAGCGATCCTGATCCAAAAGCTGATCCAATACCGACATAACCAGTATTAGCACTCACTGTAAGACGCTCACTCCCTGCTTGAATTATAGAAAATCTATCACCTTGATAATAATCTGCATCAGACACTATGCCTAAATGAAAATTCTTAAAAGATTCTCCACTTGTATCTGAAAATGGATTAGAATTAACACTATCTGTCGCTTTAAAAGTAATAAGATTTTGTTGCCTCGTAACACTACTCGACCACCCTCCACTTAATATTAATCCTCGATAAAGTATCGTTCCATTTGCTGTTCCCTCACCTATTTGAAGTGGTGCAGATGGATTTGCTGTTCCTATTCCTAATCTGTTATTCGACGCGTCGACGCATAAAGAACTAGAATTACATTCCATAGAGCTCCAAGTATGACCTGGATTGGGAGTACCAACTGCTACAGCAGAAACAATTTCGGCTTTAAAAGTTTCTAAATATTGAAAAATTGAGAAACCTAATCCTAGCAATAAAAGAAGAAAAATAATAAAATATTTTTGTTTTTTCATATTTTTATATTAATTATTTACTTTCCGTTGTTTTTATTTGTGTTTGATCGGTCGTCGTAGTAACTCCCTGTTTTATCGCCTTTACAACCTGGGAATCTTCTCTTAGTTTGGTAGTCCAGACAATATTATCTCTACTGATATTAATTTTATTCTCTGGATCAAAAATAGAATTAGTAAATTTTTCTAGTCCTAATGTGTTATCTGTTGTATTCTTCTGAATATAATAAACATCCGTTAAAATTAATGATGGAAATATTGAAAAGTGTCCAAAATACAAATCACCAGTTTTTAAATAAACTGCGTAATATGAATTGTTCGTTCGGCTTAGATAAAAAAAGCAACCAGAAATTAAAAGAATTATTATACAAAAAATTAAAAAGATGATATTGTTTTTTGACATATTTTTTATTATTTATTGAAATGGTGATATCTCTCTCCATCTTGGCAATATTGATAAAGTTGTGCCAGCACAAAGATTACTATTAATACTTAAGGTTGCTTTTCTTGTATTATCAGCAACATTAAAATTAAAAACTGGATTAGGAATAGTTAGGCTATCCACCGTATAGTCTGAAGAAGATGAATGACCGCCCGATAAAGTCCAACTATATGTGTTTCCTCCAGAATAACAAGAAACTACATTATTGCTTGAATCTTTACAAGTACTACACTTCCAATCAGAACTAGTTAAATCAGGGCTTCCTGTTCCTTTCCAACATATTGAATAACAAGGATCTGCAGAATTTGTGATATCAGCATCGGAACATAATTGAACATTTCCCGCCGCAGTTATTGATGGAGTCGATAATATTCCTACAGTGCAAGAACTAGCAGGGATACCTGAGGTACAACAAACCTGGGTTGTATATACACCACAAACTCCAACATGAGCATTTGTACCAGCATCTCCAGAACCAGCGTTCTCAGAAATTGAAGCCAAGCAAGCATAATTTGAACCAAGAGAAGCACAACTACTTGCATAACTGCAACTTATTGAACCCGTCTTAGAAATACAGGCCTTATTTGAGTCGTACGCACTATTGCTTTTATCATTTTGTTCCACATGAGCGTTGGCCGTATCAGATAATCTTAAAACGACTGCATAATTTGATGAGCATGAATTTGATGATATTCCCGTACAACAAACCTTATAGCGATAATTACTTCCGCTATATAATTCAGCATGACCCCCAAGATAATTTTCCATATTAAAAACTGTTGTTCCGCTACAAGTACCACTGGTAATAAAACAACTCAATGCGCTACCACTAGATGTTGCAGACACATAATTTTCTTCGGTTCCAAGTGATGATGTTGGTTCAACTGATGAATATTTACGAACAAAAACCCAATCCCAATAAGCCTCGTAAGATTGACCAGACTCATATAAGCCACCATATAGATCATCATATCTTGATCCTAAAACAATTGGCTCATTTAAAACTGTATTATTAATATCAGACACGCTTTGATAAGATGCGCCTGTATCATAATTAGTCACAGAAATATCTACTGCCGAATCACTCTTTACTGAAATCTTTGTTCGTAAGTTAGTTGATGCTGGTGGCGGCGCTGCCATACTCACCCAATTAGCATCATTACGATACCATTCACCAGAAGGATGATTAAGATACCCGATACCGTTAGATGATGAAAGATAAAATCCTGCAACCTGATAACCATTAGTTGGAAGAGAAGCATAACGAGATTTAGTTTCTAAAACAACCCCACTATTAAAGGTTCCTACAGATGCTAATTTATCTAAGGTAGTTGTTGATTTTAATTCTCCACTTAAAAGGGCCATTGATCCTCTCCAAGTTAGTAATGGCTGAGTAAATTTTGTAATAACTATTCCAGAACTACCGTTACCAGGTGCGCCCGCACTAGATCCATCATTGCCAGCTCCACCGCCACCAGAACCAGTGTTCACTACCCCATTTCCTCCATTCTTATTTGTAGTGAGATGACCACCCCCCGCTCCACCCACACTTGAACCACCAAGTCCAGCTCCATAATAAGAATAACTTGATTCTTGATCCCCTCCTCCACCGCCTCCAGCATAAGTAACACTAGAACCTGTAATAGAACTAGTAATTCCGGCTCCACCATCAGGCCTTGATGATAAGCCTATGCCAGCTCCTCCAGCTCCTCCTCCTCCTCCAGTATTTCGACGAGCCAATATACCATAATATGAATTACCTCCAGCATATCCTTGCCCAGCAATTCCAGTTCCACCATAATGTACGTATGAACTAGTCCCCCACCCTGTCCCTGAACCACCACCAGATCCACCATTGTTGCCATCAACCCCAAAATAACCACCTCCACCACCACCCGTAACCGAAACATCATTAAATGTTGAACCTCCTCCATTAGCGTCTGACCAACCACCACGGCCGACAGTTATCGTAACAGCAGAGCCTGATGCTGGTAAATTATCAGTGCCAGATAATACTCCTCCAGCTCCTCCTCCACCACCACGATCATCCCCACCACCTCCTCCACCACCGACAACAAGATAATTAACGGCAGTCACACCATAAGGAAAAGCCCAATAACTTGTTTCAGAGGTATTACTACCAGTTGTTCCAGGTATAGTAAATTTATAAATAACATCTGATCCTATATTTGATGCTGTGCAAGTTACTGAAGATCCATAGACCAGAGAAGGACAAGTATTTATATAACCATAACTAGTATTTATCCATTTAGATCTATTTATAAATTCGTTATTAAAATCATCAAAAAAATCAAAGGTATCGTCTCCATTAGAAGCGGTAGTTGCAGAATTTTTTCCGTAATATATATATATTGTATTATCGCCACTACTAATAGAAGGAACTTTCACCCAAACTATTGCTGGAGTTGAGGCAGTATACGATTCGATCCAATAAGAAAGCTCGGTTGCTCCATCTGACGATGTAAATCTTAAATCACTAAAATCAGTATTCATTTTTGAAGTAACATATGGAACAGTTAATTTAATC
The DNA here is from genome assembly GCA_035404185.1 of Candidatus Pacearchaeota archaeon. Taxonomy (NCBI): domain Archaea; kingdom Nanobdellati; species Candidatus Pacearchaeota archaeon. The sequence goes on from DAONGN010000001.1 coordinate 140,054, forward strand.
TGATAATTACTTAGTGCTGAAGCACTATTTACGGTCACTGTTTTTCTATATCCATAACCAGATAACCAACTTTCTCCCGCCGCTGAAACAGGAATAAGATCAGAAAAAATTTCTGATTTATGTAAAAACAAAAATGCCCCAATAATTGAAAACAAAATGATTGAAATAAATGCAATAAATTTTTTGGTTTTAATTATTGAGGACATGCCGAGTGTTTCGATATTATCTTATGTTCCTATTATCTCAATATCAAAACAAAATGTCAATAAATTTTATTTCTTGGGAACGATGACTTCATCAACTACTCCATATGCTTTCGCTTCTTCGGCCGAAAGGTAGAAATCTCGATCAGTATCTTGAGCAATTTTTGATAAAGATTGCCCTGTATGTTTCGCTAGTATTTTATTCATCTGCTCCTTTATTCTTAAAATCTGTTTAGCGGTAATTTCTATTTCTGAGGCTTGTCCTTTTGCTCCTCCCATTACTTGATGAAGAAGAATTTCTGAATTAGGTAAAGCATATCTCTTTCCTTTTGCTCCAGCAGCAAGAATTAAAGCTCCCATTGAAGCTGACATTCCAATAGAAACCGTAGAAACATCTGGTTTAATATATTGTATTGTATCGTAAATCGCTAAACCAGCTGTTACTGAGCCTCCAGGACTATTAATATATAATTGAATATCTTTGTCTGGATCTTTTGATGCCAAGTGTAAAAGCTGAGCTACAATAATATTAGCTACGTGATCATCAATTACTCCAGCCAAAAAAATGATTCTTTCTTTTAAAAGTCTTGAATAGATATCATAGGCTCTTTCTCCGGCTTGTGTTTTTTCTATAACTGTTGGTATTAACATATTTTTAACAGTCAAATAATTTAAATATTCTTTCTCTTTTTAATTCATCTTCTATATACATTTTTGCTTGTTCCATGTTCATATTCTTCCTGGCCATTTCTTTGTCTGGGTATTGACTAAGTAGCTCTTCTATTTTCTGATTTATCTCCTCCTCTCCTATCTCCATTTTCTCATCTTTGCTTATTTGATGCAAGACCAAGAATCCTTTTACTCTTTCTTCAGCTATTTTTTCAAAATCTTTTTTTAATTCTTCTTCAGTTTTCTTTATTTGTTTTAAATATTCTTCTAAGCTGATTTGCAATTCAGAATTAACTCTTGATTTAATATTGTCCATCATAAATCCGACTTCTCTTTCGACTAATACTTGAGGAACTTCAAACTTTGTTTTTTCTAAAATCTTTTTAACTGCCTCTTCCCTTCTTTGTTGTTTTTGGGCAATTTCTTTCTCTTCGATTATTCCTTTTCTAATATCTTCTTTTAAAGAATTAACATCTGTAAATTTACCTAGAGTTTTAACCCATTCGTCATTGATTTCTGGTAACTCCATTTTATTTACCGAATCAACCTTAACGCATATCTCTAATTTTTCTTTTTTATCTTGAGGATTTTCTGTTTCAAAATCTTTGTGTTCTCCTTCTTTCATTCCTAATAAAGCTTCTTCCATTCCAGAGATATAATGACCTTTTCCAATCACAATTCTATCTTTTTTCTCAGGATCATTTTCAATATTTAAACAAGAAAAAGAAAATTCAACCAAGTCATTGTTTTCAGCTGCTCCATCTTTCTTAGTTGTCTTAGCTCTTGATTGTCTAAGCCAATTAAGAGTATCTTCAATTTCTTTCTCTTCAATTTTTATTTCTTTTTTTTCTACCTTAATACTTTTTAAATCAGGCAATTTTATTTCTGGAAGTATTTCAAATTCAGCAGTAAAAACAAAGGGGTTTCCTCTGGCAACTTTAACAATTTCTACTTTCGGTTGCGACACTGCTTCTACTTTTGATTCTTTGACTATCTTAATCCAATTGTCTCTAACCGCTGCTTCAGAGGCTTCGCTAAGAACACCTTCTTGACTTACCTTTTCTTCAACTATTTTTTCAGGAACTTTTCCTTTTCTAAAACCAGGAAGTTCAACTCCTTTTGATATTTCTGATAGGGCTTGAGTATAGTAATTTTCAAACTCTTCGGAAGTTACTTCAACCTCAATCATTCTCTTTATTGTTGATATTTCTTTAATTTCGTATTTCATTTTTTTAAAAAAAATTATTCAGCTGTTGATTCTTCTTCGTCAATATCTAATTCTTCTTCCTCTTCGTTCTTTTCGTTAATTTGATCTTCACTTTTAACGTCGATTTTCCAGCCCGTTAATTTGGCAGCTAATCTAACATTTTGTCCATCTTTTCCAATAGCTAAAGATAATTGATCTTTAGGTACAACAACGGTAGCAACGTTTTTAGTTTCAGCAATAACATTAATGATTTTTGCAGGAGATAAAGCATTGGCGATAAACTTCGTTGGTTCTTCGTCGTATTCAATGATATCAATCTTTTCCCCGCCTAATTCAGACATTACCGCTGCCACTCTTACTCCCCTTTGTCCGACCATGGCTCCAATCGGATCAACTCCATCCGCATTAGATAGTACTGCAATCTTAGTTCTTGAACCGGGCTCTCTAGCAATTGATTTAATCTCAATTTGACCACCTGATATTTCAGGAACTTCTAATTCAAATAACTTAGAAATTAGTTTTGGATAACTTCTAGATAATAAAATAATCGGTCCTTTAGGGGTAGTATCGACACGTAGAACATATAGCTTTAATCTTTGTCCTTCCTTGTAAAATTCACCTCTGATTTGTTCTTCTTTGGGTAATACTCCTAATGATTTACCAATATCAAAGTAGACATTGATTCCTTCAATTCTTTGAGCAATTCCTGAAACAATCTCCCCTTCTTTTGATTTGTATTCAGCTAAAACGACTTCTTTTTCTGCCTCTCTTATCTTCTGCAAAACAACCTGTTTAGCAGTTTGAGCAGCAATTCTTCCAAAATCTTCTTTTGTTTCTAAGGGAATAACTAATTCATCTCCAGCTTTTAATTTTGAATCTATATCTTTAGCTTCTTCTATTAAAATGTGCTTCTCGGCATTATACCTTACTCTTCTCTCTGGTTCTTCACCTTCTTTTTCTGATTCTTCAGTATTTAATTCCGCTTCGGTTGGTCGATAACTATCTTTAATTTTAACTGATATTTCTTCTTGTTCAGTTGGTTCTTCACCTTCAACTTCAATTTTTTCAGGAATATATACCATTGTTTCGTCAACAACATTCCTGACTCTCCAAAACTCAATCTTTCCTCCTTTAGAATTAATCTTGGCTTTAATAACTTGACCTTTTTTGCCGTATTCTTTTTTATAGGCTGAAGCTAAAGCATGTTCAACTGTTTCTAAAACTCTTTCTTGTGACAAGCCCTTCTCATCTGCAATCTGGGATATGGCTGATAAAAATGATTGAAAATCCATATTCTTTTTTGTTTATTATTTTTTTCTTAATTATTTATTAAAAAGATCGGAACAATCCGATCAATCAAAAAACTACCTTTTCTTAATTACATTCTAGCAAAAGAAATGCAGTTGTCAAGTTAAATAAATTAAGATATTATATACTCATGAAAAAGGATTTAAGTATAATTCCTGAAAAAGTTTTCTTTTGCCTAGACAACCTGCACAAGCAAGGCTTTGAGGCCTATATTGTCGGAGGCTGTACTAGAGATTTTTTAAGAGATAAATCCCCTGCTGACTGGGATCTCACCACTAATGCTACTCCCGAAGAAATTCAAAAAGTTTTCAATGATTTGAAAATCAAAACCTTCTATGAAAATGACTTTGGTACGGTTGGAGTCGCTTTTCTTCAAAAAAAGGATAATTTTGAGATTATTGAAATAACTACCTATAGAAAAGAAGCTATTTATAGCGATAATAGGCATCCCGATAAAGTTACCTGGTCAAAAACTATAGAAGAAGATCTGAAAAGAAGAGATTTTACGGTAAATGCTATTGCTATGACTATCAAAAATAGGTCAGAAATTGAAATCATTGACTTGTTCGATGGTCAAAAAGACTTAAAAAATCGAATCATTCGTGCTGTAGGTACCGCAAAAGAGAGGTTTTCTGAAGATGCTTTAAGAATGATGAGAGCAGTTAGATTAAAGACTACATTAGGCGAAGGATGGACTATAGAAGAAAAAACTAAACAAGCTATTAAAGATAATGCTCCATTATTACAAAAAATATCCAAAGAAAGGATAAGAGACGAGTTGGTTAAAATAATTAATAACGAAAATGCTGCACAAGGAATTGAATCATTGAGAAATAAGAGATTATTAACCTATATAATACCGGAACTTGAGGAAGGCTTTGAGGTTGGTCAAAATAAACATCATGTTTATGATTGCTATAAACACAACCTTGAATGCTTGAATTATTCGGCTAAAAAAGGCTTTAATTTTCATGTTCGCATGGCTTCCTTGTTGCACGATATCGGAAAACCAAGAGCCAAAAGAGGTGAAGGAATTAATTCAACCTTTTACAACCATGAAATAATTGGCGCTCAAATAACTGAAAAAGTACTTGATCGTTTAAGATTCTCCAAAAAAGATATCATTAAAATAACTAATTTAGTTAGATATCACCTCTTTTACTATAACGTAGATGAAGTTGGTGAAGCTTCCGTCAGAAGATTAATCAAAAACGTTGGCCTAGAGAGCGTTGAAGAACTATTACAATTAAGAATGGCTGACCGAATCGGTTCTGGTTGCCCCAAGGCTGAACCATATAAGTTAAGACATCTTAAATATATGATAGAAAAAGTGTCTAAAGACCCTGTTTCTGTCAAAATGCTTAAAATTAATGGCCAAGAAGTAATGGATACGCTAAAAATTAAACCATCACCTACAGTAGGAATGATATTAGATATATTATTGGAAGATGTATTAAAGGAGCCTAAAAATAACACAAAAGCATATTTAAAGAAGCGATTAAAGGATTTGGGCAAATTAAATGATGAAGAACTAAGCAATCTTGCTAAAGAGGCTAAAGAAGAAAAGAAAAAGGTGATTACAAAGGAAGATCAAGAAACAAAAGAAAAATACTGGGTTGCATAGTGTTTCACGTGAAACACTTATCCCAAATGTTTCACGTGAAACATTGTATGGGCCTGTAGTCCAACGGTAGAATACTGCATTCGCATTGCAGAGATATGAGTTCAATTCTCATCAGGTCCACAAGATTTACTTCTTTCTAAGTTCAAATGTTTCACGTGAAACATCTTGGGACCTGTAGTTCAGTGGCAGAACACTACCCTCACACGGTAGTAATATAAGTCCGATTCTTATCAGGTCCACAGTTTGTCCAGAATCATGTCCAGAATTGTCCCCAATTTGTCCAGAATGTCCACAGTTTGTCCAGAATCATGTCCAGAATGTCCAGAATAAAATCTCACAAATGTTTCACGTGAAACACACATCGGGATGTCATATAATGGCATTATGCAGGCTTCGGGAGTCTGTAATCCGGGTTCAAATCCCGGCATCCCGACTATAATTAGCTTAATAATAATATATGGATCAAAACATACTATTGATAGTCTTTATCGTCTTAGGTTATTTTTTCGGTTCTATTCCTTTTGGATATATCATTACTAAATTAAAGAATATTGACATTCAAAAACAGGGAAGTGGTAATATCGGAGCAACTAATGTTTCAAGGGTCTTGGGATTTAAATATGCAATCATTGTTGGATTATTAGACGTTTTAAAGGTTATCTTACCTGCAATTATTGCAAAACAATATCTAACTAACGATTGGTACGTTTGTTTGGCAATTATTGCCCCTATGCTTGGACATCTTTTTCCGTTTTGGCTTAAATTTAAGGGAGGAAAAGCTGTATCGAGTGTTTTTGCTTCAATGATCGTAATAATAGGATGGAAATATTCATTAATATTCCTTTTATTGTGGATTATCGCTTTAAGATTGATAAAAATCATGAGTTTAACTAATTTAATTGTTATCTGGTTTGTTCCTTTATTGTTCTGGTTTTTTACTCATTCCATTGCTTATTTTTCTCTTGGATTGCTATATATACCAATATTATTTTGGGCTCACAGAGAAAATATTAAGAGATTGAAAGAAGGTACTGAGAAAAGAATCATTAAAGGTTGATTGATTGGAACTAACTTTTGATATATAATTAAAATGATGAACTTCCTATATATACTATCTTGCATATATTTCTTTATTCCAGCGTATATTGCTAATGCCATACCACCTTTGGCTAATACTTTTAATATTTTAAATCGTTTAAACAAGCCCATTGATGGGGGATTAGAGATAAAAGGAGTGCCAGTATTGGGAAGTCACAAAACATGGAGAGGTTTAGTTTGCGAAATAATAACCTGTACTTTTTTAACTCAATTACTCGTATATATCAATGATTATTACGATTTATCCATCTATAATAACATTGGACTTAATATTCATTTAATAAATAGTTGGTTATTGGGACTATTATTGTCAATAGGAATAGTATTTGGTGACATATTTTTTGCTTTTGTCAAGAGGAGATTAAAATTAAGACCAGGCACTGCTTTCATACCTTTCGATCAAACCAATTATGTTTTTGGGGCTTTTCTCTTTCTTCAGCCAATTATAAAACTTCCTTTATTATTTTGGCTAACTCTTTTCCTATTGACATTATTCGTACATATTGTTTCTAATAGAATTGGGTATAACTTAGGGTTGCATAAAGCTAAATGGTAAGATAGAATTAATTTATCTAAATAATGTATATAAAAATTATGCAAGAAGCATTTTTTCTATTTTATCAGGAAATATTATCTCGTTTACCAGACTTTACTTGGGCATTAATTATCATCATTTTCGGTTGGATTATTTCTAGCAGAATCAAAATCTTCTCTATTAAATTTTTCGATAAATTAAGATTGAATCAAATTCTTAAATCTTTAGGTTGGGAAGGATTTTTTGACAGATACGACACAAGAATGAATTTTTCTAAGTTTTTTGGAATCATAATTGAGATATATTTCTTCTTACTGTTTTTAATTATTTCTTTGGAAGTTTTAAATCTAGAGACTGCAGAAAAATTAATAAGTGGAATAGTAGAATATTATCCTAATATATTCATTTCAATGATTATCTTCGTATCTACTGTATTTGTTGCTGATTTTAGCAAAAAAATAGTTGTTGGAAGCCTAGAAAAGGAAAAAATAACCTATTCTAATTTTTTAGGAGATATTATTTCGTCAGGAGCTTGGATTTTAGCTATCCTAGCCATTTTGTATCAATTACAGATAGTCCAAACACTTATTCTAGCCATCTTCATTGGAGCCATTGCCTTAATAGTTGTTTCTCTAGGCTTAGCTTTTGGAATTGGAGGCAAAGACATGGCTAAAAGAATATTAGAAGACATAGAAGATCGAGTAAAATAAGAATTTACTATATAGTATATTCTTTTTTATTATGCAAGAAATATCACAAAACGAATTAAAGAAGATGATCTTGTTTTCTTGTGAAAGAATAGAAAGAGACAAGGAACAAATCAATAAAATCAATGTTTTCCCTGTACCAGATCAAGATACAGGAAATAATTTAGCCGCCACATTAAGGGGGATTAAAAACTGTATCGAAAATATAGACTTCAATAGTATTGAAGAACTATCAGCTAAAGTTTTAGATGGTGCCTTAACTGCTGCACAAGGTAATACGGGAATAATCTATACTGGTTTTTTAGCCGGATTCTTTCCATATATTGCTAAGGAAGCAACAGTTAATGGAATAATACTAGGAGAAGCTTTAGAAAAAGGATACGAAAGAGCTAAAGATTCTATTCAAAACCCTAAAGAGGGAACAATGCTTGATGTTATTAAGGCTTTCGCCTTAGAAGTAAAAGAAAAATCTAACAAGGAAAATGATATTGTTAAAATCTTCCATTACGCCTTAATTAAAGCTAATGAAGCTTTACTGGATACTCCTAATAAGATGGAGCTACTTAAAAAAGCTGGAGTAGTTGACGCTGGAGGATTAGGTTTTTTAATGATTCTTGAAACATACTTAGATACATTACAAGAGCAAGCAGAACCATTTACTATTAAGTCATTTGAAAAAGAAAATGTAGGAACAAGAAGATTTGTTCAAATACTATCAAATCGATATGAAGTAGTAGCTTTGCTTGATGATGGCGACTATACCGAAAAACAAATTAAAGAAAAACTGCATCACTTAGGAAACTGCCTTGATGTTATTCAAATAGGGGAAAGAACTAAAATTCACATACATACTGACGATCCATATGAAGTTAGAAATCTTATAAAAAGCTTGGGAGTTATTGAAAATCTAAGGATTGAAGATATGGCTAAAGAAGTAACTGGAGAAAAGTCCGTTGAAAACGTTTCTATCGGAATTATTGTTGATGAAAGATCAGGATTAAGTTCAAAAATCGTTAATCATTATGGAATAGAGGTTATACCCCTAAGAATTACTTGGCCAGAAGGAGAGAGTATCCCTGGAGATAATATCTGCCAAAGAATAAAAGAAGCTAAAAAGCAAGGAATAGTTTCTCAACCTAAAATAGAACCAATCACTCCTGAATTCTTCATGGAATCATACAAAACCCAACTGCAAAAATTTGATGATGTTTTGTGTATTGTTTCTTCTTCCAAACTTTCAGATAATTATGAAGCAGCTATAAAGGGTAGAAACATGTTAAATCTCAACGAAAGAGAGCATATTTTCGTAATTGATTCAAAAAACATCAGTGCTGGACAATCAATTGTTGTTCTTGAAGCTATAGAAATGGTGGCTGAACAAAGAAAAATAAAAGAAATCTTAAAAAAAATCGAAAAGACCATAGAGAACGTTAAGCTTTATTGCATAATCGAAAAATCAGACTGGTGGAATAAAGAAAAAGCAAAGCCTTTCTGGTTTAGTAAAAAACAAGAGGTTCGATATGCTTTAGGAGAAATGAAAAATGGGAAAATTATTCCTATGGAAACATTAAGAACTAAAAATTTTGCTGCTGCATTATTTAGTAAAATAGAAAAAGAATCCAGAAAAGACATACGAGAAGGGAAGAGAATAAGAATGGTTATTACTCATGGAGATAATTCTCCTCAAGCCGAAGAATTAAAAACTAAAATGAAGACTATTAAAAAGACTGATATATCATTTATTAATGTTACCGATCCAGTTACGAGTATTAATGCTTGTCCAGAGAGTTTACTTATCGGCTGGATTGTGAAATAATATATATAATAAATAATATAATAATAAAAATTATATGATCAAAAGAAAAGCTTTTACGTTAATTGAGTTATTGGTCGTAATTGCAATCATCGGAATTCTTTCCGGAATGATTGTGCTTGCAATGAATGGATCTACTGCTAAGGCAAGAATCGCTAAATCTCAAGTTTATAGCAATTCTTTAAGAAGCGCTTTAATGTCAAACGTTAAAGGAAATTGGTCTCTTGATGCTACTGGTGATGATACTTGGAATCATATCACAGGAACAGTAACCGGGGCGACATCAAACACAACAGATTGCGCACAAAATACTTGCTATAGTTTTGATGGAGGTGACTACATACTAACTGCAAACACGGCAGGACAATATTCTATTCTTACCAATGGTATGACCGCAATGGTTTGGGTTAAAGGAGCTTCTCAAGCAGGAAACACTGTTTTTGCTAATTGGGACTCAAATGCTTCATATAAAGAAGCATGGAAAATAGCAACTAATGGTAATTTATTGCGCGTAATATTAGCAGATACTACTACTCAAGCTACTACCAAAAATTATTACTCTACTAATGATGTAGCATTTGATAATACTTGGCATTTAGTTGGTTTTTCTTGGACTGTTGGCGGTGGAGCACTAACTTTATACATTGATGGAACTTCTGTTGCTGTAACAAAAACTGCCGACGGAGCTGTAGCTAGTCTAAATGCAAACGGAGGATCAGGATACGCTCCCATATCAATAGGTTGTGATATGTCTAATAATTCAGCAGCAAATCTTTTCAATGGATCAATAGATAATGCTTGGCTGTTTAACGGACCCATTCCAACGTCTCAAATTAAAGAACTATACTACGCTGGATTAAATAATTTGTTAGCCAGTGGAAAAATATCAGCTGACGAATATTCTCAAAGAATAAGCACTCTTAGCTTAAACAAGTAATGGATACTGAAAAAGAAAAAATAGGCTTCGTGACTGATGAGGTTTGTGATCTTCCAGAAGAAATAGTTAATGAAAATAATATTGGCGTCGTAAGGTATAAGCTAGACCCTCAAGAACTATCAGAAATACCAGGCAATATTTACCAAAAGATAAGAGAAGGGGAAAGAAGAGGTATTAAAAACCTATTAGTCAAAACATCTCAGCCCTCAATTAATGATTTTCTTTCTGTTTTTAAAGAAAAACTTGAAAAATTTGAAGAAATTTTGTGTATCACGTTTTCTTCAAAAATATCAGGAGCGTACAACTCAGCCATGCAAGCCAAAAAATTCCTAGAAAAGGAACTGCAAGATAAGATTCATATTTTTGATTCTTTAAGAGGAACTGGATGTGAAGGATTAATTGTGCTCAAAGCAATTTCTTTGGCTAAAGAAAAAATGGATATTCCTGATATTATTTCTAATCTTACAAAAGAAATACCTAATGTTAATATGGTAGCAATGTATAAAAACTCTAGATGGCTTGAAGCTTCAGGAAGATTTCCTACTATTGGAAACATTATTATAAATCAAGCAGAAAAAATAGATATTAAACCTATTTTTAATTTTAAAAATGGGAAATTAAATATTGTAACAATAAAAAGGAATGTAAAGGAGTTGTCTGTTGCTCTTTTTGAAGTATTTGAGAAGACCACCAGAAATGCCCGCGAAGCAGGGAAAAAAATTAAAATAGCCATAACTCATGCTGATAATATGGAAGAAGTAGAAAAACTTAAAACTATGGTTTTAGGTTTAAAAAATACAGAAATTTCTTTTATTAATCTACTTTGTTTTCCTGTTGGAGGACATGTAGGTCCAGGGACATTGGTTCTTTCTTGGGATCAATAAACAAAGCTATTAGAAACATTAAGCTTAAAATTATGAAAAAAGCATCAATCATTATCGGCGATAGCGCATCATTAAGAGACGAAGATGTTAAAAAATTTGGTTTAATTGTTGTTCCTTTTGTTATGGAATGGCCAGATGGAGAAAGATTAAATGGAGACAATATTTTTGAAAAAATGAGAGAGGCTGAAAAGCAGGGGATAAAAACAACCCCTAAAACATCTCAGCCATCTATGGGAATATTTAAAAAAGCTTTTGAAGAAGGACTAAAAGATGCTGAAAGTGTGATTGCTATTACCATTAGTTCAGAAATTTCTGGAACATATAATTCAGCCGTGCAGGCTAAAAAAATGTTCGACGAAGAGACTCAAAAGAAGATCTTCATTCTCAATTCTCTTAATGCTGACTTAAGTGAAAGTCTTTTAGCGATAAAAGCTGCAAAAATGGCAGAACAAGAAAAATCAGGAGAAGAAATAATTAAAGAATTAGAAACAATGGTTCCTAAAATATTTCTTTTCGCAATGCTTGAAAGTCCGAGATGGCTTGAAGCAGGAGGAAGAATAAATCACGCCATGTCTGTTATTCTATCTCAAATGCAAAAAATAGGAATGAGACCTATTTTATCTATGAAAGACGGAGTAATTAAACCAGCTAATTTAAAAATGAAAGCCAATGATACGGCTGATGCTTTATTTAGACAATTTGAAGATGTTACTAAAAAACCTTTTTCCGAAAATAAAACTTGCCAAGTAGCTATTTCTCATGCTGACAACCTTGAAACAGCTCAAAAATTAAGAACCTTGATTGAGGATAAATACCCACAAATTAATATTGAATTTATAAGCTTAACAAGCATGGTTATTGGTTGCCATGTTGGTCCAGGAACAGTAATGTGCTGCTCAATAGAAAATTAACATCAAAGTATGATAAACATTAATTACATTTTAATTTCTTTAATTGCTTATCTTTTAGGTTCTATTCCTTTTGCTTTAATTTATGTTAAATTGTTCCTCAATAAAGATATGAGGACTTTTGGCTCTAAAAATACTGGAGCCTTGAACACCTTAAGAATTGTTTCTCATGAAAAGGGGAAATTGATTGGATTAATTTCTTTCCTGATTGTATTTTTATTAGATGCTAGCAAATCAGTCTTAGCTGTTATATTAGCAATGCACTTCCTTCCTGAAAATCTAACTCTAGCAATAACATTAGGAACATTCTTCTCTATTTTAGGACATAACTATCCAATAATTCTTAATTTTAAAGGAGGTAGAGGAGCAGCATCATTACTAGGAGTATTATTATTCCTAAATTGGAAGATATTCATTGGTTGGTTAATCACTGTTCTTTGCTTTATGATGCTTTTTGAAATTTTCTTAGGAGGAAAAATTGATAATAAATTTATTAAAAAATCTATTTCTGATCAAATAGTCGGGAGATTGATAGGAGAGATATATGCAGTCTGGTGGATTTCTATAGCTGCGCCAACATTACTCTATCCAGTGTTGTTCGGAACAATTCTTATTATTATTTCTCATAAGGATAGGGTCATAGAACAAATTAAAAAGAAAAATGTTTAAAGAAATTATAATTTTAATTGTTGCTTATGTATTGGGTTCTATTCCTTTTGGGTACCTAATTACTAAATTTACAACTAAAAAAAATCTATTAGAAATAGGATGGAAAAAGAATTCTGGCTCTAATGTTTTTAAAAATGTTGGCTTATGGCAAGGAATTTTTACTTTTGTTTTTGATGTTTTAAAAGGATTTCTAGCTGTTTATCTTGCCCAATATTTTGGTCTTTCCTTATTATTCCAAGTTTTCTGCGGAGTATTAGCAGTTATCGGTCATAACTGGTCTTGCTTTCTTGGTTTTAAAGGCGGAAGAGGATTAGCAGCTTTAATTGGAGCTCTCTTCGCTATTTCTCCTTTAGTTTTAATTATTGCCTTGATTCCTTGCATAATCTTTACTATAATCTGGACAGCCTCGGTGGGAACCCTTTTATCCTTCTTAACCGCCATTATCTTCTGTGTCACCTTTAGGGAGTATGAAATGGCTGGATTGTTAATGTTTATTTCTCTAATTCCAGTCTTAATTAAAAGATTAAGTCCAATAAAAGAACTACAAAATAATCCAAATTACAAAGAATTGCTAGAAAATCGACTAATCTTTGATCAAGACACAGTTCCTCCAATTAGGCTAAAAATTAAAAAGAAAAACTAAGCCCCCGTAGCTCAACGGATAGAGTGCTGGTCTTCGGAACCAGTGGTGCGAGTTCGAATCTTGCCGGGGGCACAGACCGCCTTGATTTTTTTTAAAAAACAGGATATACTCCAGACACATAACAAAGCCGATGAACATGTTTAAAACAAAGCTAAAAAGACCATTCTTTGCTTCAATATTGTTTTTTTTGTTTTTGAATTTTACACCAGTTTCAGCAGCATTAGTTAGTTGTGGAAATGACGGACAAGCTGCTTGCACTTTTGGCGATCTTATGGCAATGATAAATACTGTTATTAGTTTCGTTATCTTTGATATTGTTCCTCCTATTGCCGTAATTACAATCGTTATTGCGGCAATCAACCTAATGACTTCTTCAGGAGATCCAGCAAAGCTTGAACAAGCTAAAAAAACTTTAATCTGGATAGTTCTTGGATTGATAGTTGTTTATGGTGCTTGGGCAATCGTTACGGGCTTTATAACTGCATTGGGTGCAAAAGCAGGGAGTGATGTATTTCAATTTTTTGATAAAAAGTAGTTTGCCCCGTTAGCTCAGTTGGTAGAGCAGGAAGCTCTTAACTTCAAGGTCAGGGGTTCGAGCCCTCTACGGGGCACAGAAAAATATATAGTAAAGATAAAAATATGTTAACAACAGAAGAAAAAACAAAAATCGTTAGTGACAATAAGATAAATGAAACCGACACTGGCTCTGCTGAAGTTCAGGTTGCTTTAATTTCAGAAGAAATTCAAAGACTTCTTGAACATTTGAAAAAGCACAAAAAAGATGTCAGTTCAAAAAGAGGCTTATTAAAAATGGTTGCCAAGAGAAGAAAGCTTTTGAAATTCCTCGAAAGAACAAGTGAAGATTCATACAGGGAATTAACCAAAAAGATTGGATTAAAAGCCTAGGTGTTAAAATATGAAGAATGAATCTTTTAAACTTAAAATTGACGATAAATTTTTAGAGGTAGAATTTAAAAATCTAGCAGAGAGAACAAATAGTTCTGTTTTTATAAAATTTGGAGAAACCTGTCTTATGGCCACTGCCGTAATGAGCAAAAAAGAAATCGAGGGAATCGATTTTTTTCCTTTAACTGTAGCTTATGAAGAAAGATTCTACGCAATAGGAAAAATATTTGGTTCAAGGTTTATGAAAAGAGAGGGAAGACCAAGTGAACAATCCATCTTAACTTCAAGATTAATTGATAGGGCAGTAAGACCATTATTTCCAGCAGACTTCAAAAGAGAAGTACAAATTATTATTACTTGTCTTTCTTGGGATAAAGAAAGCGATTTGGCCAGCTTAGGACTAATCGCTGCTTCAATAGTACTTTCGGCTTCAGATATTCCTTGGGATGGACCAGTTGCTCCCGTAAGAATAGGGATGAGAGATGGTAAAATGGTTGCTTTCCCAACCTTTGCCGAAAGAGAATCTGGCAATATGGATTTATTATTATCAGGTTTAAAATCAGAATCAAAAAAAGAAATTTTGATTAATATGATTGAAGCTGGAATGAAAGAAGTTCCCGAGGAAGATATTCTGAAAGCTGTTGAATTAGCTAAAAAATATCATGAAGACATTCTTAATTTTGAAGAAGAAATTGCTAAAAAAATAGGAAAAGAAAAAATAAAACTAGAAGAGAAGGGAAGAGACGAAGAGATAGAAAAAGAAGTTAAAGAACTTTTAGGAAATAGAATTGAAAACATCTTAAAAAAAGATTCAATTGACGATCTTCATATTATTAGAGAAGAATTGGGAGAATTGTTGAAAAAACATGAAGACGCGGAAAAAACTCGTTGTGGATTTTCTTTCTTCGAAAAAGAAACCGAAAGACTTGTTCACGAAAAAATAATTGAAAAAGGAATTCGTTTTGACGGAAGAAATTCTGACCAAATCAGAGAATTAAGCTGCGACGTTAATGTCATTCCTAGAGTTCATGGAACTGGATTATTCTGCCGTGGAGAAACAAAAGTTCTATCATTCTTAACCTTGGGTGGTCCTGGCGATCAAAAGATATTTGAAGAGATGGAATTAAACGGCAAAAAAAGATTTATGCATCACTATAACTTCCCACCATCATGCGTTGGAGAGACTGGACCATTAAGGGGACCAGGAAGAAGAGAAATTGGACACGGAATGCTTGGAGAAAAAGCTTTGCGTTCAATGATTCCTGATGCTGAAAATTTCCCTTATACAATCAGAGTTGTTTCTGAGGTTTTGTGTTCTAACGGTTCTTCATCAATGGCTTCAACTTGCGCTGCTTGTTTAGCTTTAATGGATGGCGGAGTTCCAATTAAAAATCCTGTTTCAGGAATTGCAATGGGATTAATGATGGAAATGAACGATCAAAAAAGCACTGAAGACAAGAATTATCTTGTTTTAACTGATGTTCAAGGAGAAGAAGATCATTATGGAGACATGGACTTTAAGGCTACAGGAACTAAAAACGGAATCACTGCTTTACAAATGGATATTAAAGTTAGGGGAATAACCGTGAAAATAATGAAAAATGCCTTGGAACAATCTAAAAAGGCCAGAATGCAAATTTTAGCCAAAATGTTGGAAACGATTCCTGAACCAAGAAAGGAACTATCTCCTAATGCTCCAAGAATATATACTATTAAAATTAGACCAGACCAAATTGGAGAGGTTATTGGAACTGGAGGAAAAATCATTAATGAAATTATTGATGAATGTGGAGTTTTAATTGATATTGAAGAAACCGGTGAAGTTTTCGTCACAGCAGAAAATGAAGCTTCAGCACAAAAAGCTATTGAATGGATTAAAAATTTAACTAAAGAAGTTATAGTGGGGGATATATATCAAGGAAAAATAAAAAGAATTCTTGAATTCGGCGCCTTCGCTGAAATTCTTCCTGGACAAGAAGGCATGATTCATATTTCTCAACTAGCCAAAGAAAGAGTAAATAAGGTAACTGATATCGTTAAGATTGGAGACATCGTTCCTGTAAAAGTTATCTCTATTGACGAACAGGGTAGAATTAATCTATCATTAAAAGAGGCGAGGAAATAATTTTATAAAAGTTAGTTCGCCTTTTAATTTTAAATCAGTAAATCCTACATGCAGGCAATTTTTTTAGACAAAGAAAAAATTAGGACAATGCTAAAGGACATTAAAGAAGCTGAGGGAATACCTGTTTATCCTAAAGGTAATGAAATTGAAGAAATAAACCAAAGCTTTATTGCAGAAAAAGAAGAAGCAATTCCTTCAGAGCCTAATTTACTAGAACCAGAAAACGCAGAAACAACGCCCGAAAAAGGTCCTCTTTCTGTAGAGGAAGAAACTAAAAAAGCAGAAGATCTTGCTTACGAATTAGCCCTTTCAACAAATAAAAGTGAGGATAATATAAAACAAAAAGTTTTACAAGAAGAAATTTATCCCGAAGAAAATACAGAAAAACCCGAAGAGGTACCTGTTACCTTTATGAATCCTCCTGAACCTGAACCACAAATTCCTGAGCCCGAACCTGTTTCAGAGCCAGAACCCGAAATAGAAAAACCACAAGAAGAAATTCCTGTAACTTTGCCAGTTGAAGAACCAACTCCTGACATCAAAGAGCTTGAATTAAATATGTCAGAAAAAATTCCTAGCGCAAGAGAACTGGGACTAGAAGAAGCTGAAAGAATACCAAGTGCCGAAGAACTAGGACTAGAAGAAGCAAAAGAAAAAAAAGAAGAGATAAACATTATTAATGAAGACGAAGAAAGACTAGCTAAAATATCTGAAGAAACCCTTATACTTGAAGAAGCTTTAAAGGATGTTAATAAAGAAAAAGCTCCATTTGAAGAAAGAAAAAAAGAGATTGAAGATGAAATAGGCAACATCAAAAAGAAATTAGAATTAGTTCTTGAAAAGAAAACCAGGATAGATGAAATAAAGAAAGATTTAGAAGAAAAAGAAGCTATTGCTAATACACCTGAAGAAAAAAGAGTCATTGAAAAAGAAAGGTGGAAGGTAGAAGACGAAAGAAATAATATTGAACAAGAAAAATACAATAAAGAAGACGAGATAAAATCATTAAAGTTGCAGATAAGAGAGTGTGATTTGAATGCTGAGAAAGTAATGGCTAAAGAAAAAGACACCCTTCTACAGTTAGAAGTCTTAAAAAGAGATAAAAATAGAATTATTCTTGGACAAACAAAGAAAGATTTAGAAGAAAGACTAGAACCGTTAAACAAATCTGTTGAAGATATAAAGAAAGAAATGTTTGAAAATACTAAACAAAGAGATAAATCAGACAAGGGATTGTCAGATATTGGATTAAAAGAAAAAGCAATTGAAGATGAAATTAAAATCCTAGAAAGAAGACAAAATGAAACAACTGATGAAATAATATTGAGAGATATTGAAATGAGAAGAAAAACTGCTGAAGAGAAAAGAAGAAGTCTTGAAAAAGATCGTTGGGAAATAGAAGATAAGGTAAGAGACTTTGAAGAAAATAGAAAAATCATCAAAGAAAAATATCAGGAAATTTCTTCCCAGATTAAACAAATCAAGGACGAACTACTAAGTATTGAAGAAAAGATAAAATAACAAGCATGGCCAAAAAACAAACCAGGAATTCTAAGCTATTAGTACGAGCGATAATAGTAATAATATTTCTCTTGATAGTTTTAGCCATTATTAAAATATTAAATATAATATGACACCAGAATTTATAGCTCAAAGAAAGAACGACCTAGAAGGAAAGAAGAAAGATTTAGAGGAACAATTAAGAACTTTTGCCAGTAAAACAAGTAAGGATAACTGGCAAACAGCTTATCCTCAATTAACCGACACTCCTGAAGATAAGGTTGATGAAGTAGAGGAATATGAAAATCTTTTACCAGTTGAACACTCTCTAGAAGAAAGCTTAAAAGATGTTAATGCAGCTCTAGAAAGAATAGAACAGGGGACATACGGCAAATGTGAGAACTGTGGATGCCCAGATTGTGAATGCGAAATACCAGAAGAGCGATTAATTGCTTTACCTGAAGCTAAAACCTGTAATACTTGCAAATGTAAATGTAATGAATGTAAAAAAGAAGGGGAATAGCCCTTCTTTTCTTATATCAAAAAACCGAATTATTATTCGGATTAATTAATTTAGTAAGAAATTTTACTACCTCTTCCGTATACAGCTAATAGTGGGTTAGACGATCCTCTAGTTTCAAAATGCAAATGAGATCCTGTTCCGCCAATGCCCCTAACGACATTACCAGTATTTCCCATATATCCAATAACTTGACCTTGAGAAACAGTAACTCCTGACTCTATTCCTCTAGCAAAGAAACTTAAATGAGCATATAAAGTCACAACTCCATTAGGATGAAGAATTGTAATATAGTTTCCATAAGGCCATTTATTCTTAGCGATTTGTATTTGTCCTCCAGCAGCAGCTACAATTGGGGTTCCAATAGCATTAGAAATATCAATAGCTGTATATGATGCTTTTCCATTTGAACTATATGAATAGTGAGCTCCTTGTGTAACCGTTCCAATGGTCGGAACGATAAAATATGAATTAGGTAAAACAACCTGGGCATAGTTCTGAGTTGTCGTATTTGTTGTCGGAGTAGTTTGTTTTGGCATTTTTCCATTAGGAATAATTAAAACATCTCCAATATATACATCTCCAGAAGAAGATAAATCATTGTAGCTAATGATATCATCTTTTTGGACACCATATGTCTTAGCAATTCTATCTATCGTTTCTCCTTTCTCTACCATATGAATAATACCGTTGACTGGTAAAATTAAAAGCTCTTGGCCAGGTTGGATTTTGGTACTATCCAATTCGTTAGCCAAGAGAATGGTTTCTGTTGAAATACTATATTCTTCAGCAATAGAAGAAAGAGTTTCTCCTTTTTCTACTACATGTTTAATAATATCTTTGCTAGTCGTCTCTTCATCAAACAAAGACCCTAAAGTCTCTGATGAAACAAACAGGGGAGAGGGCAAGGCAGATAGAATTTTCCCTTGTTCAAAAATTAAGTTATTAGTAATAGGTTGAAAGGCTGATTCAAGGGTTAAAAAGTTATTCTGAAGCTTAGAAATGCTCGTCTTAGAGGTATTTGCATCCTGGTTAAGGAATATATTGCCCCATACGCAAAAAAGCACAAAAAAGGCTAGAAATAACCTTTTTTTACCTATTTTGCCTATAACTTTCTTAATGTTTTTTTGAATAGAAATAATCAGAGCTGCAGGGTTTCTATTAAAAATCCTACAAAGTTAACAATTCATAATTCTACCTATATGTTATATATTTTAGACCTATCCACCCATATGTCAATGAAGTTTTCCACAAATACTCTCTCAATTTGACTTGAAGATTTATCTGATAATTATTAAACTTGACTTGAAGATTTATCTGATGTATAATTCAATAATAACCATATAATTACACATATGAATATTAAAAGAAGTCTATTCGAGGAAATAAAAAATCATCTTTCTAAAAAGGAAATTACTTTAATTGTTGGTCCTCGTCAAGTTGGAAAAACAACCATAATGGAGGAATTAATAAAGCATTTAGAGGAAAAAGGTGAAAAAACTGTCTTTTTCAACCTTGACTACGATTCAGATAAAAAACTATTCGATTCGCAGGAAAATTTAATAAAAAAAATAGAATTCGAAATAGGGAACAAAGGATACGTTTTTATCGATGAAATTCAAAGAAAAGAAAATGCTGGATTATTTCTTAAAGGCATTTATGATAGAAATTTATCATATAAATTTATTGTTTCTGGTTCGGGAAGTTTAGAGTTAAAGGAAAAAATAACCGAATCATTGGCTGGAAGAAAAAGAATGTTTCTCTTGCGCCCAATAAATTTAAAAGAATTGATAAATTTCAAAACTAACTACAAATACGAAGATAGAATTGACGAATATTTTGATGTCGAGCCTAAAAAATCAAAAATGTTTTTAGAGGAATATCTTAATTTTGGAGGATACCCCAAGATTATACTAGAAAAAGAACGTTCTGAAAAAAACAAAATAATGGACGATATTTTCCATAGCTGCATAGAAAAAGACTTATTGAGCCTTTTAAATATTGATAGGCCAGAAGCTTTTTCTTTAATGACTAAAATACTTTCAAGTCAAACTGGACAAATATTAAATTATTCAACGCTAGGAAAGCAAGTAGGACTAACTTTTGAACCTCTTAAAAAATATTTATGGTATGCTGAAAAAACTTTCCTCGTCGAGTTATCTTTTCCTTATTTCCTAAATAAACAAAAAGAAATCACTAAATCTCCTTTAGTTTATTTCCTAGATCTTGGATTAAGGAATTTCTCAATAGATATGATGGGGAAGATAGATAGTCCTGAAAAATTTGGCTTAATTTTCCAAAACTTCATCTTTAATGTTTTGAGAGAAAAAACTGAGGGGACGGCAGCAACAATAAATTTTTGGAGAACACTGTCAGGTTCTGAAGTTGACTTTATCATAAACAAAGGTAATGAAATTATTCCAATAGAAGTAAAATATTCAGATATTAAAAATCCGGACATTGAAAAATCATTAATAAGTTTTATTGAAAAATATGACCCTAAAGAAGCATGGATAGTTAATTTGTCACTTAGGGCTAATAAAAAAATAGGAAATACAAATGTAAAATTTTTACCTTATTATGATTTACTTAAAACAGGCTCAATATAGATTTATTTTATTCAAATCTGTTAAATAACTAGATAGGTAATAATATATTAATTAATGAACACCGTAAGACTCAAAAAAGGACTAGGCCAAAACTTATTAAAAGACAAAAACCAAATTAGGAAGATTATGGCTTCTATTAATCTTTCTCCTAATGATATTGTTCTAGAAATAGGTCCTGGACTAGGTGCCATAACCCTCGAAATGGCTAAAATTGCCAAAACTGTTTTTTGTATAGAAAAAGACCAGGAAATGGTTATAGCTTTAAATCAAACAATTAAGGAAGAAAATATTAAAAACGTAAAGATTATTAATGAAGATATCCTTAGATTGTTTATTAACGACAAATTAAACGTTAAAATTAAAAATTACAAAATTGTTGCCAATATTCCTTACTACTTAACTTCTGTTTTAATTAGAAATTTATTAGAAATCAAAAATCCACCTAAAGACATCTTTTTGATGATTCAAAAGGAAGTAGGGGAGCGTATTTGTGCTAAGCCAGGAGACATGTCTATCTTATCTATTGCTGTTCAATATTATGCTAACCCTAAAATACTATTTACTGTCCCTAGAGGTTGTTTCTATCCTTCTCCTAAGATAGATAGTGTTTTTATCCGTATCACTCCTAAAGGAATTGATAAAAATGATGAATTCTTTAAATTAATTAAAGCGGGATTTTCTCATCCCCGAAAACAATTGATTGGTAATTTGCATAATCAATTAAAGATAGATAAAGAGATAATAAAAAAATGGCTAGCAGATAATAACCTGAAGCCAGGGGAAAGGGCAGAAGTACTTTCTTTGCCTCAATGGGATTCTTTATTTACTTTACTAAAGAAAAAATTACAAAAGATTTAGGAGTAACTGTAGGACTACATTCTTTGTCGTTCATTTTATAAACGTAACTATATTGTGGGACATTAATGCAACCAGCATTGGTTTTTTTAATAAACTGACATCTTCCAGATCCATTTGCTGCCGCTGCTTTAAGCAATATTCCAACATTAGCTCCAGACTGAATTGACGTAATTTCTCCTACAAAATCCGGACAAGCTTCTGAAAGATTCTTAAATCCGCTTCCACCTTTAATAATGCACTTATTATTTTCTTTGCACTGAACACTGTAATTATCTGGTCTATATTTACAATCAATAGTATTGTAAATTGTGATATCACCTGCGTCTCCATTAGTTTTAAAGATAAGAATTGAAGCAAGATTATCTTTACCAATAGGAGGACTATTTTCCTTATCATTGGCAATACTCAAATCAGGAATATCACTAAGTGTATATGAACAATCTCCCCTTAGGTCTGCACCTGAACCCTTGTCACTGTTTTTTAAAGCAGCGAAGAGAACTGCTCCGAATTGAAATCCAGAAGGATTATTAAATCTGATCGATTCCGCTTTATTGTTAAAATTAATATTGCTAAAACTAGCCATTGTTTCCGTAACTCTTACTGGTTTTTCATTTTCACTTGAAACATAGTCAGGAGAGTCGTAAAGATAGACTCCTGATGCTTCAGGAATAACTACTTTCGTTTCAGGGGTCTTTTCTAATTGATCAATTTTAATGCTTGTTAATTGAGGATTAATGATATTTAAAATCATAAAAGAGGCAAGCAATATTGTTAACCCTAAAAAAGTATTTTTTATTTTATTCCTAGCACTTTCTAATTTTGCTGGTTCTCCGCGAGCAGAGACATATTCAATTCCAGCCATACATAAAACTGCTCCAGCAATAAAGGCTCCCGCAGCAATAGCTAAATTAAAAAAGTAAACAACAAATTGAGCTGCGGTAGTATTTTCATTAATATCAATTCCGGCAATCGTTGGATATTGTGTTGCCGCAAAAACAGGGAAGGAGATTAACATTCCAAAAAAGAGGAATAAAATTGTAATTTTTATTTTTTTCATTCTAACTTTTAGGTATAATTATAATAGATTTAGGATTTATTCCTCCGGTTGTATATATATTTGTACCTTCTAACTTAGAAAAACAATTTGACCCTTTTAAATATGTTGGATCAAAATATTTACAACGTGTTCCTGATGTTAATAGCGTCCCTGAACTACCTTGTCCAACTTCTGAGGTGCTTAAAACAATTCCAATATCTCCAGTGATTTCAAAAGACATAATAGTATCAGGACCAGCGCTATTGCCTTTGCCAAGTTTTATCTTACAATCATATTGATCAGATAAATCGTTTATATTTTGCAAACCCTGAACATCTCCATTATCTACTGGTATATGGCAAGCTTTAATTTCTGTTGCTGACGCTGTAGCATCTGATTTTCCACAATTATCTTTAGTGTATAGAATGACTTCTCCTCTCGATTTGGAAATAACGTTTTCATCAGGATTAACCGCAGCAACTATTATTGAAGAAACAGTGTCATTTCCAATTGTGTCAGAATAACTTTTACCATCATTAATACTCATGCTCATATCTGGAACATCCATTCCAATAAAAGCACACCTTCCTTCATAGTTTGGATCTTGAAAAACAACTGCATAATACATAGTTTCAATACCACTATCGTCCTCTTTCATTAAAATATTTCTTTCTATTGATTTTGTATAATTATCAAATTCCATTGATGTTTTAGATAGATCAGGAATACTAGTTGATGTAAATAGAGGAAAACTCTTCACGCCTGGCTTAAAACTGGTGCCATCGTATAAATAAATACCCGCTCTATTTAATACAAAATAAATTGATTTTGCTCCAGCTATATTTCCATTACAAGTTCCTTGAGAGCAATTAATTTCCGTTGGTGTTCCCTTATAATCAACTTCTGGATAAGTGTACACTTTAAATAAGTAATCTTTAGGAAACTTCCATGTTACGCTCTGAACTTTTCCACCAACACTTTTTTCAATATCTGTTAGATTAGTATCAATACATTTTTGTTTTTCCTTTCCTTCAGACGTTAAAACTTTTGCAATAATACCATGATCGCAATATAAATCATCTATTTTAACGGTAGTTAAATTATCGTTTATCGTCTTAAGAATCAAATAACAACCAACAAGAACGGCAATCCCAAAAAGAGTATTAACAATCTTACCTTTAGCTGACTCTATCTTGCTGGGATTTCCACTTGAGGTTACCCATTCTATCCCAGCCATAACCATCATAATTACCGCTGCAAGAGCACCAAGGGCTATGCCAAAATTAAATAAATAAATAATGAATTGGGCTGCGGTAGTATTTTCATCAATAGTAATGTTACCATATTGCGTTGCCGCAAAAACAGGAATAGCAAAAAAAGATAAAAATATTACTGCTGTTGCTGTTATTGTTTTAATCTTCATACGTATTAATATTATTGACAACAATAATAGTTGTCCATGTAATTTTTAGTAATTGTTAAACACCCTGGGTCGGTTTCGTCTCCCACACGATTAATATTATAAAAACATTTTTCTTTTTCTTTGGCAGTCAAGTTATCACTATTATAGGGATAACAATTAATATATGGAAGATCTCCTTCTTTCTTTTCATAGTAGGGAGGGAATAGGGGAAGGATAGTCAGACTAGTATTTGATGCTTCGTAACAACTCATAACCCTAACAGTACTGGAAGCTTCTTTGTATGGACGACTGTATCCCTTTACGCAACCAGTTAATCTTTCCCTTGAGTCTTTTAACATATCAAATAAATCAAACCTCTTTTTTAACTTTAGATCCTTACTTAATGTTGCATCACAAGTAAAATTACTAAGATCAAAAACCATATAATCAGGACAAACAGTTCCAATAAGATCTGATGTGGCGACACTTTCATACTCCTTCGGTTTACCATTCTCGTCTAAATCCTTTATTTCTCCAACCTGAGCTAATTCAAACAACATTGCTTCTCTTTCTTCCATTTTTTGGACATATCCTACTTTGCTTCTTTTTAATGCTCTTGAAGATTCTTCAGTGGTACTATCTGTCTCTTCAAAACAAGATCTCTCAACAACCCTGGTTTGATATAAATCTTTCATAAGCATACAAAAACTTCGATAAGGACAAGTCCAATAATCATCTTGAGGCACAAGCACTGCGGGACATATTAAGGTACAACATGTAGAACATCCTCCGTATTTCTTTATTGATTTTTTTGAACAAATAGTTGAATTACCAGTTCTATCCATTTCTTCCTGTTCTTTAATTTTGCAAGTAGTTTCTTTCGGCTCGCAATATTTACAACCATCGATGCTTACCGTAGGAGGGCAACAGTCTCCTTTACAAAAACAACTAGGATGCTCGCAAACATTTATTAAATTCGGGCTACTGTTAGTACAATTACTGCTATTACAATCATTAGGAAGACTAGCTACCGACATACCCGTATTATACATTCCTTGAACTTCTTCTTTTATCTTTTCTATCCTTTTTGATACTTCTTTCCCCCAAGCTTCAGAATAATCGACTGTTTCTCCGATACGAATCAATCCTCCATACATTTCATTGGCTACGTCTTTAGTTTCAATATTGCATGTATAATCAGTAGCGTCTGTTATCGCATTTTTATCTTTCATGTCTGCATTATATTCAGGACTGTAATAGAAAGTTGCTCCATCTCCATTGTATGAATAATATTCTTTACATTGTAAGGCCTCTGAAGCTCCTGTAGCTTTTGTGCATGCTTTGTCTTTATAGGTTGATTCCATCTCACAAACTCTTTCTTTTGCGTTTAGTTCATACTTTATATCTTTTTCAGGGCAAACCTTTTTTCCATCTTTATCGGTTGCTGATTTTACACAATTAGATTCTCTACAATATCTAGAAATATCAGTATCAACTTTGGGATCAGGTTTAAACGCTTCTTTCGTTACAGAAACATTTTCCATTGTTTGTACATAATTATATACCTCAGCTAGCGTTATTCTTTCACCATATGGTTCTTTCATCTTTAATTCAGCCTCTTCTAATGCTTTAATCTCTTTATCATAGTATTCCTTAAAAGAATTTAATCTCTTAATTCCTTCATTAATTGTTAAAAGATTAAATGGCTGTCTGTTTTTTATAAATGGTCCACCCTCGATTGATCCATCGTAACAAATCTCATCTGGTTTGCTGCCACCCATTAATTCTTTAATTTCCTGACTTTTGCACTCTATTGCTAGTCTATTGCCACAAGTATCATGATCATACTGCCTAATTTCTCTGCCGTTTACTGTGGCTATAAGTTTATATGGATTCTTTGGATCTTTTGTACATCCTTGTCCAGCAGCTCCACAACATTCGCAATAAGATGTGCCAGAAGGAGAAGGACAATCCCCAGTACTCCAAAATACTTCTCCAGGAACAGTATATGGAGGAAGGAAATCATAATAAGCTCTTTTACAGCTGCAGTTACCTTTAAGTAAAGAATTTAAGTCTGCGATTAATGTGTTTAAATGGACTTCCACTTTTTGTTTAATAGCATCATCTAAAAGTTTAATGCAGTAAAACATGTCTTTATCTAAAAGAGCATCTTCTTTATCTATCTTTCCATCTTTATTTCTATCAATTGTATTACCAATAATAAGATTACCACTATCATCAAGAGCCTTGTGCTCATATTCATAGCAGGGGACTAAGTTTACTACTGATGATGTGCCAGCTAAAATTGCTTCGGTTAATGTTCCAATTGGAATTTCTTCAAAACTATAATTCTTGGGCTTGTCTGTTTCTGGCGTAGGAGTAATTATAGGAATTGTTATACCTGTTTTACCTAAAGAAATATTTTCAACATTTATTATTCCCGGATTAATTGTTGTTAAAAGAATATAAGAAGTTAAAATAACAGTTAAACCAATAAGACTATTAATAATTCTTTGTTTAGCGCTTTGTATTTCAGAAGGATTGCCACGCGACTGAACTATTTTTATTCCAGCGGCAATAATAACGATAAAAGCTAAAACGGCTACTGCGCCTAGAGAAAAATTAAAAAGATAGATTATGTATCCTGAAAATTCCATTTTATTCTTCTTCTAAATTATATAACACTGACAATGTCCAAAAAGGAAGACATCCTAAGTAGGGAATTAGCTCTAAAATTGACGCAGTAAAAAATTTACTTGTTTTTCCAGTAAAGGCATTCTTAATGCCATTTATTGCTCCTTTTTTCCCTTGCTTATGTAAAGCTTTTTTCCCTCTCAATAATAGCCATGTGTTTATAAATGCGATGCCTATTATATCTGTTATTCCAAAGTCATCTAATCCAAAAAAAATTAAAATGATTCCTATCAAATCAAGCATTAATGCGAAAGGAAGCATGAAAAATGTTTCAGGAGTAAATTTAATATTAAACATACATTTTAATTATACTTTATCGTTTAAAAGCGTACAAGCTTGACAATATTACATATAGACATTATAATATATATAGAACCTTGGTAGTCTCGGAGAGTCTACAAAGTTCATCACAATTATATACATATTTGGAGGAATTAAAAATGAAGACTATATACGCATTTATTCTTATCGTAATCTGCATCGCAATTACGATTGTTGGCTGGAATGGATTAATGAAAACCTACTCTGCACAGTCTTCCTCAGACAATGGAAACAGGGACATAAGCACAGCAGATGGCATGAACTACTACTTGAACCGAATAAGTGAGTTCGACGATCACTCAGAAAAAAAGAATCCATTTGTTGCTCCAATAGGATCCACTGCCATAGGAATCGTTGGGGCTTGTTATGGAGCTTATTCTATAGCAAAAAACATGCACCCAAAATTACCTAAGGATTCGAAACCAATGGGAGGCTAATTTTAAAAATTATTCGCCCATTTTTTAATTCAAAAGTATTTACAGTTAAACATAAGTTATATATAATAAAATTAATATTATGTTTAAATTTAAAAAAATAAAAATAATAGCTTGTTCTTTATTTATTTTTTTAATAATTATTTTACCGTTAGGAAATATATTAGCGGCCGACCCATTTGAGAACATTGCTAATCTTTGGTTTATGGGACCAACTTCAATCCCTGCTGGAATTTTATTGACCGGACTTCAGTATGTTAATCTTCTACCAGAAACAAAAGAAGGAGGAGATATAAACAATCCGGTTGATTTTGTATTTTCGGGAATAGCAAAATTTGGATACACACTTTTATATACTGGATCTACCGCACTGCTAACGCTTGGACAATCATTATTGGGTTACGTTATAGATGGAAATTTTACAGGAATGGGCATAACAGATTTTAACACAAAAAGCCCTACTTATAATCCAGTCGTAGCAGAAGGATGGGGAATAGTAAGAAATATTGCCAATGCAGCATTAATAATAGGATTAGTTATTATTGCCATTAATATAATAATAGGAAGAGAAGAAAATAAAGCAAAAAAAACATTAGTTAATTTTATAATCATTGCTCTTTTAATAAATTTCACTCCTGTTCTTTGTGGATTCTTGATAGATGGTTGTAATATTGTAACAAAATCATTTATAACTGGTGGAATAAATCCAGCGTTTTCTAATTCAGTACTAT
The DNA here is from genome assembly GCA_035404185.1 of Candidatus Pacearchaeota archaeon. Classification (NCBI taxonomy): domain Archaea; kingdom Nanobdellati; species Candidatus Pacearchaeota archaeon. Next base: position 168,395 of record DAONGN010000001.1, read on the forward strand.
CGTCTTTCGATGATATAAGAAAAAAAATTCCTAGTCAAAGTATGACTTTAATTTTTGCAGGAATAATTTTTTTAATATTTTCTCTTATTTCTTTTTTTATTTATGTTCTCTATGCTATTTTATTCGCCGCTAGATATGTAATCTTGTGGATACTTGTGATAGCTTCGCCAATAGCATTTGCAACAAAAGTTTTCCCACAATCAAAATATATTAGAAATATTTTTCCAAGCATTCTTTATTGGGATGATTGGATACAAAGCTTTGTTCAGTGGTGTACAATAGGAATACCTGCTGGATTATTCATATATCTATCAAATATGATGATAACTACGGCTCAAAAAACTCCAGCTCCAACAAGTTCAGGAAATATTATTACTGATGTTATTGGAGGACTTCTCATATACTTCATTCCTCTTTTGTTTCTTATTGCAGGATTTTTTGTCACTATATCTACGGGAGGACAAGTTGGTTCATTTGTCGGAGGTATTGCTACTGGCGCTTGGGCAATGAGTGGAGGAAAAATTGCAGGAAGATTAATGGGAGGAGTAAAAGATACTGCTGAAAGATCTCTAACTCTAGCAAAAGAAGGAATCGCTGGTACTGGAGGAGCAATACTTACAGGAAAAACTCCTTTGTCTTTCGAAAACAGAGAAGAAGGCAGAAGAACTCTTGATAAATTATCATTTGGGGCTCCAAGCGCTAAAGATGATAAAGAGGCTGCTCAAGATTATCTTAAAAAACATCCTGGAGCTTATGACTTTAAAACTAGAGAAGGATTAAAAAGAACCGAACTTAATAAAGATGTTGGAGAATATATAGATGGTGCAAAAACACCCGATGAATTAAAGGCCATCATTAAAGACATTGAAACTCTTGGAAGTCAAAAAACTAAAGATATGGCTGCTATTAAACTTGCAGGAAAAACCGATATACTGAAAGATGGCTATAGCAATTTTGTTAATAACACAGACAACAAAATTAATATAACAAATAAGATCGAAGGAATGAGCGCAAAAACTGCACAAAAAGATATTAGTGCTAAAGCTCTTGGTAATTATGATATATTTAAAAATCTTAATGTAAAACAGATAGATTATATTGCAGATCAAGGCTCTGAAAAACAAAGACAAGCAATGAAAGAAATGATTTGGGGAAGTGGCAACGCAGAGTTTGCAAAAAAAATGAGTGATTTAGTTTTAAAATCTCAAAATAAGGTTGCTGGAAAAACTTTTACTCCGAAAGAGATGGCTGAGGCAAAAGCAGAATATGATAAAAATGTAGAAAATATACAAGCACTTCTTAATAAAAAAATTGTATAAAATGTTAAACATTTTACCATTTGTAGAGGAGTTAGTAGATAAATATGAATTAGAAAAAGACATCATAGAAAATGATGAAATTTTAAAAAACAAATTATCTGGAGTGAATGATTATTCAGAGAGAGTTTTTATTAAATTTCTTTACAGCGACGAATTAAAAAACTCTATAATTAATGATATCCCCCTAAATACTCCTTTTGCCAAAATTAAAAAAATAATAGACGGTTTGATAAATAAAAAAATAGACAAAGATAATTTATCATTGACGCTACAAAAAGAATTAGTGATATCTCCGGAAATTTCGGAAAAAATATCCGAAGATATATTGGGAAACGAAGACATAATGAACGAAGTAATCGCTGTAAAAATTATTGAAAATGAAGAAGAAGGAGAGGACGGTCAAAAAATAGAACCAAAAAAAACAACCAAAAGTATTGGTTATGAATTGTTAAAGTAAAAAAATAAGGCTAGTCATCGTCATCTTCTTCGACAACGACTCCCGCCTTTTTAAGTAATTCTTTTTTTCTCTTACTTTCACTATCCGGCTGCGCTTTTTTTGATGATGAACCACTGCTTTTATTAGGAGCTGCTTGGTCAGCCATCATTTTACCTACAGCTATTATGGAAGCTAGTGAACCAAGCTCCCCAGTAGCGTTTGTTTCAAACTGGAAATATCGTCCCAACTCAGCTTTCCTGAGTGTCACCACGATAGCAAGATTATTTTCATAATCTTTGCCATATTTTTCCTGGAAAACTTCTGGTTGTTTTTCTTTGATTTCTCTTAATTCTCCAGTATTTACTCCTCGTTGAGAAGCTGTCATTTCCACTGCAGTTCCAGTAATTTCTTGTGCTAGTTTGTATGCACTAGCACGAGCCCCAATTTCGGTCACAACTTTTTCTTTTTCTGCAGTGATCTTCTTTGTGGTCAGTTTTCTGTAATTTTCATCAGGATCCATATTTTTAATATTGAGTTTGCTCAATTTAATGCCACAAGTTTTTATTAAATCATCGAGCATTCCTCCTTCTTCCCAGTCTCTCATCATTTTTTCACTGAGAGCTGATTTTATTTTCGTGCCACCTGATGAATTATCTGAAAAACACCCAGACGTAGCAACAAGTTCATCGTAAGACTGCCTTCTTGTTTCGTCCCTTAAATAGCTCCATATTCTTGCAAACACAATTTGGAATGGATTTTGAACCTTAGTTGCAGCCGCAATGTCTACGATTTCTAAAACCACTGAGAAGCCCCAGGCAATTGGCATATTGTCTTTATCTTCTGCTTTTTTAAGAGTAGAAGAATAAATATCTGGACGAACCAAGATGTAGTCCATTTCTTCTGTTCTTGTAAGATCTTCTCCCTCCTCATTCGTACTTGTCCATGTAAATTTACGGAAGGGGATTCTGTATAAAGGCCATAGACCGATAAAATGAATTCCGAAATATCTAGGAAAAAATCCTGGACCGTCTTCACAATCGGTTGCATTGCGAACTTTAAATCTACTATCAAGAACATGGTCTAAGAAAACCAATATTGCAGAAACAAATGTTCCTCCTCGATAAATTCGCTTTGCTGTTCCTTCCTCTATAAAAGTAAAATTAACATTGTTGGGTGCCATCACAAAGATACTTAAAAAATAGAACACAATGAGCGTAACAATCAGTGAGATTATGACGCTTATTATGCTTAAACCCATAACAACGATCGGACCAATCAGGGTCGCGAGCAGAGCAATGGTGGTCGACAGAAAAACGATACTTTCTTTTTCAGTATGGTACTTAAGTAACATTTCTTTCACTCCTGTAAATCTGAATATTTTAATGTAAAGGGTTCAAATTACGTAAACGTAATATCCTTTGGCTCCGCCAAAGAACAATATTATTATGTACTATTTATATATATTTGTCAATGTTGACACAATCACCCTAAAACACCATAATACTACCAGTTAATAATCTTTTAAAAAAGTCTTACTGGAGGAAAGGTTATGATTAACATTGCACTAATTAGCCAAGGATGGCAAACAAGAACAACGATTACAAGCATTTTATCAACATGGCTATCGAACAATGATTCATCTCTAAAAAAACGGGGTAATCATAATGATACTCCATTAAAATGACCCAAAAGGTCTTTTTTTTATAACAAATTTCATCTATTTTATTTAAAAAGACCACTTTCTCCCTTATTTTTAAAATATTGACGTACAATCCATTATATTATATAGTAAAAATGGACGAGGGGAATAATCCTCAATGAGTTCTTTAAAAATTAGTAATTTTGAGAAGTCTCAAGCTCAAAATACAAAAATCCATAAAGAGCGTATTGAATTCAGAACTAAAGAAAAGGAGGTATCATGACAGAATATTCTATCCCTAATGATGATCTTCAGATCCTCGACGAAGGAACAGATTGCGGAACAAGGACCGGCAACGTTGGAAAAGACGGTTGCGGGTACTAAAATTCTTCAATTTTTATTTTTTGAGGTTGTTATCATGATTAAATGGTCAATGTTTAATTTCTTCATCGATGATGGCGCTTACTTAATTATAAAAAATACTCTTACTGCTTCTGTAGTAAGAATCAGTAAAAAATTAAAAAACGAACTAGATAGTTCATTGCTATTAATTAATTATGAGCATCTCTTCAATCTTAAGGATCCAACAAGGCAAGATTTAATTGTCAAAAAACTTTTAGAAAAGGGCTTATTGGTAGATTATGCGATAAACGAAAAGCAAAAATATAAAAAATTATTCTTGAATTATCGAAAGAAAGATACGGTGTTTGCTATCTATCTCGCTACAACAACAGATTGCCAATTAGACTGCCCTTATTGCTTTGAAGGAAGAGAAAAGAAAAAAGATTACATGTCCATAAAAGAAGCTGACGATATTGTTAGATGGACCTCTAAATATCTTGATCAAAACATATGTAGTAAATTAAGAGTGGTTCTTTATGGGGGAGAACCATTATTAAATAAAAAGATTATCAAATATATCCTACCGAAATTTAAAGATATTTCTGACAAAAATTTCATAACTCTTGAGGTCGGTATTTTAACAAATGGTGAATTTTTAAATTTTGAAATGGGTAAATTTCTAAACGCTTACAATCTTGATAAAGTCCAAATTACCATTGATGGTCCAGAAAAAGTTCATGACTCAAGAAGGTTTAGAAAAAAAACAAAAAGGGGGACTTTCCAAAAAATAATTAACAACATTATTTGTTTGCTTGAAAATAATTTTGTCTCTAGAGTAGACATTAGAATCAATTTTGATATACAAAATATAAATCGTATCCCCGAACTATTTGATGTTTTAAAATCAAAAGGGGTAGGAGACAAGGTAAATTTATCTTTTGGAATAATAACCCCAACTATTCCTACTGGCCAAAGAAGTTATTTTAAAGAAAATGGCCTTAAACAAGTGGATAATGCAGAAAAATATATATGGCTTTGTTCTGAGGCCAAAAAAAGAAACCTTAGGATTCCTAAAGAATTCTTAGCAGGACCTTGGTGTATGGCAAGAAAAATACATTCAGCCGTTGTTTTACCTAAAGGCGGCATACTAAAATGCATTAGTCTTGTTGGAAGAGACAAATTTATTTTTAACGACATATATAACCATGTAAACCTTATAGATAAAAGGTTTACAAACTTTAAATATATTGATTATTGCTTAAATAGTAACTGTCCATTTGTCCCTATTTGTGGTGGCGGATGTAGATTTGAAGCATACTTGTCAACAGGAAGTTTCTCAAAACCACACTGCCAGAAACAATTAATAGAAAACATTAATAAAGGATTGATCATCCTTAATTACAAATAACCAATAAATAGGTTATTTTTTAATATTTATCTTTGTGGTATATTAAAAACATGGAATACAAACAAAACATATCTTGGTATAAAAATGACTATCTTTATAAATCTTTGGCTAAAAAAGAGTCTCTTCATTATAATTTTTATTTTTTAAAAAATTCTTTAGCTGAAAAAGATATTAAAAAAATTGTAAAACTGAAGGAAAAACATTATAAAAAAATACTGTCTTGGTTAAATTTAAATAATACTAGAAAAATTGATTATTATATATATTCGTCATTAAAAGAAAAATCTTCTTTAATGGGGGATAATAGTCCAGGCAATGCTATCTGGAAAAAATTAAATACTTCTAATGTTCCTCAAAAATTTGAAATACATTGTGTTTACAATAAAAGCTGTAAATTTATAGGAGAACACGAGGACACCCATTTACTATCTTTGCCTTGGGGATTATCAATCTATTTATTTTGTGAAGGATTATCGCAATATATGGAAAATAACTTTATGGGAGAAAAATTAAATATTGCCGCTATAAAATTATTAAAAAATGGCAATCTTTATCCCATTAGATATCTTTATGATAATAAAAATTGGGAGAATGTAAAACAGATTATTATATATCCCCAAGCCGGATCATTTACCAAATTTTTAATAAAAAAATACGGTAAGAATAATTTTAAACATCTTTATCAAAATACTTCAAGAAAAAATACCGTAACCTTTAATTTATTAAAAATTAAAAAAATATATCGTAAAGACATAAAACAACTTGAAGAAGAATGGATAAATTATCTTAAAACAACTACTAAAAGTTAATTTCTATTAAAGATAAAGAATATTCACATCTTTTTGTCAATATTTAAACATTGGACATATTTTGTTAAGATATTAATATCATGAACGAAGAACAAATAAAAATACTATTAGAAGAATTAGAAAACGACTTACAATCAGCCGAGTCTTCTGTTGCTATAACAAAAATATGGCATAAATATTTTAGCGACACCGGATCTTTTAAATTATTAATAAAAAAAATAAAAGATTTACCAATAGAAGAAAAGAAAACAACTGCTTTGATAATTCAGCAAGCATATAAAGAAGCTCAAGAATTATTTACTGAAAAAGAGAAGTCAGTAAAAGGAGGGGAGTTATCAGGAAATATTAAATCTCAATCAGAAGACATTAATCCAACTGCCCCTAAAATAGGACATTTACATCCTATATCAAAAACCATTAGAGAAATGAATGAACTTTTCGTCAGTATGGGCTTTAGTATTATGGACGGACCAGAAATAGAAACTGATGAATTTTGTTTTCAAAGATTGAATGTTCCTGCTGATCACCCAGCCAGAGACATGCAAGATACTATATATATTAAAGAACCTGATTTTCTATTAAGAACTCAAACTTCTTCAATTGAGGCTCAAGTTTTAGCTAAATACAAACCTCCCTTTAAAATTGTTTGTCCAGGAAGATCATATAGAAATGAAAGTGTAAATAAAAGCAATCATTTCGTCTTTCATCAATATCAAGGGGTAGTTGTTGCAGAAAAAGCTAATATGAAAGACCTCTTTGGCACTTTTCAGATTTTATTTAAAAAAATGTACGGAGATGATGTGGTTACTAGGTATAGAAATAAATACTATCCTGAAGTTGAACCAGGAGTAGGTCCAGACATGCAATGCTTCAATTGCCACGGTAAAGGCTGCCCGTTATGCAAGGGTGTCGGTTGGATTGAAATGGGAGGAGCGGGAATCATCCATCCTAATGTTATGAAAATGGCTGGACTCGATACTAAAAAATGGGTTGGTTTTGCTTTTGGATTAGGACTTGATCGTTGGGTCATGGCCAAATACAAGATTACAGATATTAGAACGTTACTAGGAGGAAACTTAGGATATAAATATTACGAAAATGAAAGTATTATATAGTGAGATAAAAGAATTAGTTCCAGGATTAAAAGCAAATCCTAAAGAAGTAGGGGAAACTTTGACTTTGACCGGATTCATGATGGATGGCTTTACTGAAATTTTATATAAAGGAAAGAAAGACTATTTATTAAGTTTAGAAATCAGACAGAATCGCGCTGATTGTCTTTCGGTTATCGGTCTTGCTCAAGAAGTAGCCGCTTATTACAATTTGAAATTAAATATTCCGACCGTAAAGCCAATTAATAAAAATACTAAAAAGCTTGATATCAAAATTGAAGCAATAAAAGAAACTAAAAGGGTTTTAGCGATTAAGATTGATAATGTTAAGAATATTGAATCTCCAATATGGCTTAAAGAATATATGTCTTTTTACGGTTTAAACAGCGCCGGACTATTGGTTGACCTTTCTAACTATGTGATGATGGTAACTGGATATCCGTCTCATTTGATTGATTTTGATAAAACAGAAGGGCCTATTTGTTGGTCTATGAATAACAGCTTCAAAGAAATAACTACTTTATTAGGTTCAGTTACCAAACTAAATAATAATGAAATCATTATTAGAGACAATAATAATATTTTAGCTTTAGCAGGAATCATTGGAGGCAAAACTGACAGCATTGATATTAAGACAAAATCCATTATTGCCGAAATCGCCATTTATGACCGTTCAATTATCAGGAAGAATTCAAGAAGTTTAAATATTACAACCGAGGCTAGTAGAAGATTGGAAAAAGACCTTGATCCTAATGGAGCTGATTACGCAATGAAAATGCTAGTTTCTTTAATTATAAAATATGCTGGAGGACAAGTTGTCAGTTCTTTGTTCAGCTACTATCCTAAAAAATACGTTTCTCCTAAGATTCAATTTGATAAAGAACTACCGAGTAAATTAGCCGGAATTGAAATAAGTCCGAAAGATACATTAAAAATATTGAAAGGATTAAATTTCCAAATTATTTCTAAAAACAATAAATTAACAGTTATTCCTCCGACTTCAAGAATGGACGTATCTTTACCTGAAGACTTGGCTGAAGAGGTGATAAGGATATACGGATATAATCATATTCCAACCAACGAAACTCCTTGTTTGGAAATTGTTAAAAATATCACTCCTAAAAATATTATCTTATCAGAAAAGATTAGAGATATTTTAACGGCCTTAAGATTTGATGAAACACTATCTTGGCCGTTAACCCAAGAGGGGATTAATGACAAATTCAATTATTTCGATTTAAAAGAAATAACCACTCAAAATTCGGTTAATGATCTGTTTCCCAACCTAAGACAATCAATGGCTCCAGGATTATTAAATCAAATGAATGAATATTTCAAGAAAGGAGTTGAATACATTGATATTTTTGAAATAGGAAAAGTCTTCGGAGAAAAGAACAAAAATTACTTAGAACATGATTCTTTAGGAATATTGTCAGCAACAAAAAACAATACCTTCCCTCAATTCAAAGATAAGGCTGAATCATTATTGAGATTGCTCGGATTTGACGATGTTAAATACTTTAAATCTAAATCAAAACCAAAGACATCCAATCCTGAATCTTGCTGGGATGTCTTTGTTAATAATCAAAATATCGGCATTCTTTATAAATTGACTCCATCAGAAACAAAGCTTAACATCTACTTTGCTGAAATTGATATTGAAAGGATTACCAAAATGTTAACCAATGTAGACAATAATCCGGTGGTGGAATTAACTCAAAAATTAATTCCTTTAGATGTAAATATTGAACTAGATGAAAAAGAATCAATCTTTGAATATTTGGATAATTTAGAGAAGAAGATAAACAAAAAGAATATTTGGAGTATTAATATTGCTGACATTTATCAAATGAAAGGGAAAAAGAGATATACCTTGAGGGTGACTTACGAAGAATTATCTGACAAAGAAGCTAAAGATACTCACCTTAAAACATTCGGGCTAAACAATATAAATTAATTAAAGCTCCTTTAGTGAAAGCTTTTCTTATGGCTCAAATAAGCGAAAATTCCTACAATTTTTATAAAATTTTAATTCCAAAATTTTTTAATTCTTCTGCAAGTCTATTTATTGGTAAACCCATTGCATTAAAAAAGTCACCATCAATTTTTTCTATCAGAATAGCTCCCATATCTTGAATAGAATATCCGCCAGCTCGTTCTAGTGGTTCGCCAGTTTTGATATAGGCCTCTATCGTTTCTGGAGACATTTTCTTCATAAAAACTTTGGTTGTTTCATGAAAGGAAACCATGTGATTATTACTAGTATCAATAATTGTAACACCTGTAATAATATTGTTTTCTCTTCCGTTTAACATATTTAACATTTCCCTAGCTAATACTTCTGTTTTAGGCTTACCTAAACATTTATTATTATAAACAACAAAAGTATCAGCGGCAATAACTATTGCATCATTGTTTTTGTCGGTAACCGACTTCGCCTTACCTAAAGAAAGATATTCTGAAAGTTCTCCAGGAGACATCTGTAAATTCATGTCCTCTTCATAATTACTTTCCTGAATGTCAAAAGAAAGACCAGTTTTTAAAAGAATCTCTTTTCTACGAGGAGAAGTTGATGCTAAAACAATTTTCTTCATATTCAAAAACAAATAAGATTTGCTATAAGTATATTCTTTCTCATAATTTTTATCAATATAGGCTAATCCAAAATTTATTCCAAGCCTATATAGTCGTTTAAGGTATATTACACGACGAACATGGCATACCTAAAACCAAAACAAGAATATGCTGATTTCTATGACCGCTTAACGGTTGATTATTGTCGGGAAAAGGAAAAAGAATTTGAGGATATAAGGAAGGCGAAAAATAAAAAGGTTCCGGAAAAAGACATTGCAGAATATCTAGACGTTTTAAATAAATTCCTTGCGTTAGGAATGTATTGTATTATTGGCGACAAATATGAACAAAAAGAGAAAACTATTAAGGAATGAATGGAAAGAGATAGGAAGAAAGATGAAAAGCTCGAAAACGCCGAACCTCCATTGGGAATAAAATGCTTGGTTTGTGGTAGTGAAATGGATCCTAATTTCAGAGACCTGTTCGGAAGTGAAGAGCGGGTCATATTTATGTATGACTGCCCGAAAGGATGTCATCGCAGAGCTTTCTATGTGGGCGGAGAAGAATATATCCCAAAACATCTTGATGGAGATATAGACTTATCAATTCCTGAAAAGAAACCCGATCCTGATTTCCTAAAAGATAGGGAAAGGTTTTGTCTTACAGAAGAAAAGGGAAGAGAGTATATAACAGCAAAGGAAAGTATAGAAAAATCTACCGAGCACATGAGAATGCTTGATGAAAAAGAGAAAAATCAAGAAGCTCTATCTAAAATAGAAAAGCTAACAGCTTTTGAATTAGAAAAATTCCTTTCACCTAAACTAGGAAGGCAAGGATATATGGGTTTTAAGTTTGGAACGCCAGAAATAGGGAAGGAGGTCTTTTTACCTTTTACCGTTACCGATACTCATCCAAGAGGAGAAAGAGAAAGCTCATATGACCTAAAAAGGCTTGTCCATAAGGTATTAGAGGGTGTAAACTGGAGACTAATGAGTGATGGCATCTCTTATCGTGTCGGAATCCTTTCGGGAAGGTTGAGAGCATATGAAAAAGATGAAGATATATTAAAATTAATTAAATGATATGGCAGTTGATAAAGCCTTTAATATAAAAATTGAAACGCAATATTTGCATCCTGAATATCTAATAAATTCAGAGAAACAGGAATTCATAGGAACCACAGGGTTATTAAAAATTTTTGAGTTAACATCGCCCAATTCATTAAAGCCGTTTTTCTGGGGTCGTTGGGATCCCAAAGAAAAAGTAATGGACATTGATATTTACAACACGAATAATAATACCAAAAAATATTTTAAAAATAATAAAAAAAATTGTAGAGGTCATCACCCTGAATTGATTGATATAGTCAATAGAACATTTAAAGTGTCGATTTCTATATTAGGAGAAAATATTTATCAAGGTCTTGTATTCTTCAGCATAAATCACACATTACGTGCAGAAACAGGTATATTTGCAGTAACTGGATTTCCAGTGAATTTTGAGCTAGTAAGAAATAATTTGTTTTCGAAAATAATAAGTAAAATATGGCCTCAATCAAAGAAGAAATAGGTGTTAAAATTTATGACTATCTAGAGAAGGTGGCAAATAAAGAAGTTGCATTAGCAATGCAGTTTCCAATAGTTGATCAATACAAGCAAGATCGTTATTATTCAAGACATCAATTAATATCGACACTACTTGCAGAGTTTGAATATTTTCAAGAAAAAGGACTGCAATATACTCCAACAGATATAGTAAATATACTATTTGAAGCGAAACTACTTTTTGCCGTTAAGACTGAAAAGGAATTTGATCAAAGAAGAGGAGGAGGTAGATTTATGGTAGAATCTCCATTTCTATTTATGTGGGAAGAAAGAGATCAAACTATAGAAAAAGTAATTGAATTTCATCTGCAAAACATTGCAATCTCAATTTACGAAAAAACTCTAATTACCGAAATTAGAGATTTTATCGCTGATAATAATCTTGGCAATTCTACATTATTTTTTATAAATTTATTCAAAAAACTTTCCCTTCCTTTCCACTCATTTTTTGACGAATCAACTCTTATTGAAGAATATAAAAAATTTAATTTCGACTCAAGAGAACCTACCTTGATTGAGGCAAGAAAATTTTTTAATAGTCCTTCTTTTGGGTATACAATGATAGGATCAGATAGTTATGTTTATTATTATGCTTCTACTCAATTAAGAGCCTTCCTCAATTTACTTCGAATCGCTGGATTCTTGCATCATGGACAAGTTGATTTTGGAGGATGGGGAGCCGAACTGATGGCACCCACAGGCTCAGTTTTATTGGGAACAAATTCGATGGGAGTATTATTCTGGGATGAAGATAAAAAAGAACCTTGGGAAAAAATACCCGACGGATGTCTTTATAGATCTTTTGGATACAGAGGCCTTACTAAAATATTTCTTGATGATAGAACATTTAAGGGAATCGAAAATATTTTTATTGAAAATAGCATAATATTCGAAAAGTTAAAAAAACCTTGGAGTAAGACTAGTATTTATGATATTGCACCATCATTAGATATTCTAAGTTCTGCAACTCAAATGCCTGACTTGGGTGCTAAAATACTACAAATTTACTGTTGTCTTGAGCATCTTTTTGTTCCCAAAACAGTAAGAAAAGATAATGTAAAATACATTATTGGAGGTATAAATGCTCTTAAACCAAATCTAATTCCATGGTTTGACAACTTATATAAATTACGATGCGATTACGCACATAAAGGCTTTGTCCAGCGCAATGATGAAACCTTAGGTTTAGTTTTTGATTCTATAAAAAATACGCTTATCTTGCTTACTGCGAAATTAAAACAATAAATAAGACATGTAACACACCCTTTTATACTGTCTCATTTGTCTCATTTTCCTAGACCCTGATACCTCAAATTGACTATCCCCAAGACCTCCAAAGAACCCTTACACTGCTTGGAGGGTAGGGGTTCTAGGCCTTCCTTGCCTACCCGCTAGTATCAATCTATAAGATTAAAATATCAAAACCAAATTGGTACTTTTTGTTTTTAGATATATAATAAAAATATGACATACAAAAATTCGACCAACAAAAAAATTAATATTAATCAAATTAGACTTTTAAGAAAGTCTATTGGGTGGCAACCGAGAAGCGAAAATAAATGGAAAGAAATATTATCTAAATCATCTTTTGTTTATAGTGTTTGGGATGGAAAAAAGTTGATAGGAATGGGGAGATTAATAGAAGATGGAATTATGTGCATGCTTTATGACATCGTGGTTCATAAAAATTATCAAGGAAAGGGAATAGGGAAAATAATCGTAAATAAAATAATTGAGCAAACAAAAAATAAAAAGTATTGTTCAATAGCTTTATTTACAGACAAAGATAAGATTAAATTTTACAAAAAATTAGGATTTAAGGTTGCCATTGTTGCTATGGAATACAATTGGCACATAACAAAAATATGGGAAAAACAATCCAAAAAGAAAAAATAGAAATAAGGCCTCCTAAAATGTCTGATGTTAATTCTTTACTTGAGACGATAAACTCTTTAGTCGAAGAAAAAGCAATGATTATCGTTCAAGATAAGGTAACTCTTAAACAAGAAAGAAATTATCTCAAAGGAATAATAAAAAGCAAGAATGCTGTTTTCTTGTTTTTAGTCATTAACGGAAAAGTAATGGGAAGCGCAGGAATAACTAAATACGAAAATATAAAAAGCCATATAGGAGAAATGGGCATTATAATTAAAAAAGAGGCTAGGGGATTAGGACTAGGAGAGAAACTATTCAAAAAAGTAATGGAAGAAGGAATTAAGAAATTTAAACTAAAAATAGTTATTCTTGATGTTTTAAAGGGCAACAAAATAGCCCAAAATCTATATAAAAAGATGGGATTCCAAAAAATAGGAACGATTAAAGGTGGGGCGAAATATTATGGAAGATATGAAGACAGCGTAATGATGGCTAAATACTTAAAATAGCTTAAAACTTCAATAAAAAATATTGCCCAAAATTAAATATGTGCTAAAATAAGAATATGAACGAACAAGAAAATTCGGAAGAATTCTTTTGGAAGACATACGAAACACTTCCCGACAATATTAAAGAAGCTCTTTTCTCTGAAGAGAATTTTAATGTTGTCTCAGAAATCTGCGAAAAGAACGGAATAACCGATGAAGAAATCAAATCTCAATTGGTAAAATACGTTGGCAAAACTTTAATGGGATTGTTGCCGATAAAAGAATTTTCAATTATTCTTGAATTAGAATTAAATCTTGATTCAGAAGTGGCAAGAAACATCAGCTGGGATATTGACAGTAGGATTTTCAGCCACTTAAGAATATCTTTAAATAAACTATACTCTCCAGACATTGCAGAGAAGAAGGAATTAGTAGATAATACTAAGAAGGAAGAAGTGACAGAAGGAGAGATACAAATAGAAGATAAAAAAGAGATGCAAACTGAAACTGCTAATCCTAACGATAAATACAAAGAACCTTTAATCTAATATGCAATACAGAGTTCCTCAATTTATAGAACACGAGGCCAAAATATTGGGGCCACTGAATATAAAACAAAGTCTTCTTGTGGGAGGAGTACTTGCTGCTTGTTTCTTCATGTACTTTTCTATCGGAAAAACCAATTTCTTTCTTTTTCTTTTAATAGCAGCTGGTTTAGTTGGACTTGCTCTAGCTATATCCTTTACTAAAATTGAAGGCCAAGAATTACCAATAGTAGTAAAAAACTGGGCAAATTTTAATACCAATCCTAAAATTTTCCTTTGGAAAAGAAAACAATCTCCTGTTTTTCTATCAACTGAAAGAACTAGAAGAGATATAACAACAAAACAAGCAGAAAGATCTCCTCTAAGGGTAAAACAAGAAGGACGAATAGGGGATATGATTAAGAAAATAGATTTTGAAAAATAACCTATGACGATGGTTCCGTCTCAACAATTTATGCCTGTTGAACAAATCAGGGAAGGAGTGATGATAATGAAAGATAAATCCTTAAAAGGAATTCTTTTGGTTTCTTCATTAAACTTTGCTTTGAAATCGGAAGATGAGCAAATGGCCATTATTTATCAATTCCAAAACTTTTTAAATTCTCTCGATTTTAGCTGCCAAATTATTGTTAATTCGAGAAAAGTAAATATCACTGGATATATTGATAAAATTAAAGATTTAGAAAATAAACAAAAAAACGAACTATTAAAAATTCAAACTGCCGAATATAGAGCATTTATTGAAGAAATTATTGCTAATGGCTCTATTATGAGTAAAAGTTTCTATGTCGTTGTCCCTTATTATCCAATGACCGAATTACCAAACATTAGTGGTGGTGGAAAAGAAAGTAAAACCAATTTAACTGAAAAGAAATTTCAAAATGGAAAATATCAATTATGGCAGAGAATGGAATATGTTTCATTAGGAATTAGAAGGTGCGGATTAAAATCTGCCACATTAGGGTCTGAAGAATTAATTGAATTATTGTGGGGATTGCATCACCCAAAACAAGCAGAGCTAGGATATTATCCTGATCTACCTCCGGAAGTTATAATATAAAAATATGGGATTATTCGGAAACAAATCAAAACAGGAAAAATTCCTGGAAAAAGAAACAACTACGGCAATGGATATAATCGCTCCTGCTTCTATTGAGGTAAACCAAAATTATGTCCAGATAGAAGAAAAGCTAGCTAAAACTTACTTTGTTTTCTCTTATCCCCGATATTTAACTACGGGATGGCTTTCTCCAATTATTAACATGGACATTCCTTTAGATATTTCTTTCTTTTTTCACCCAATTGAGACAGGAACCATTTTAAAACAGTTGAGAAAAAGTGTTACTGAAGTTCAAGCAGAGATTATTGAAAGAGAAACCAAGGGATTAATTAGAGATCCAGCATTGGAAACTGCTTACCAAGATCTAGAAGACCTAAGAAGTAGACTACAAACCGCTCAAGAAAAAATGTTTAAGTTTGGACTATACATTACTGTCTATGCTGACAATATTAAAGAATTAGAAACAATAGAAACGACATTAAGATCGGTTCTTGAAGCAAGGCTAATCTATATCAAGCCAGCTCTATATCAGCAAAAAGAAGGATTGATTTCTTCTTTCCCCTATGGGACCGATCTATTACAGATACATAATACATTAAATACAACTCCGCTATCTAGTATTTTCCCATTTATATCCTTTGATTTAAGTTCTAATGAAGGAATATTGTATGGCATCAATAAACATAATAATTCTTTAGTATTGTTTGACAGATTTAGCATGGAAAATGCCAACATGGTAATCTTTGCTAAATCTGGTTCTGGTAAATCATATGCAGTTAAGCTTGAAATTTTAAGATCTTTAATGATGGGAGCAGAATGTATCATCCTTGATCCTGAAAATGAATATAAACCATTAGCTGAAGCAGTAGATGGTTCTTTCTTCAAAATATCACTAAGTTCTGATAGTCATATTAATCCTTTTGACTTGCCAGAACCAAGAGAGGATGAAACATCTGAAGATGTTTTAAGATCGAGTATCATTAACCTTGTTGGTTTAATGAGAATTATGCTTGGAGGATTAACCCCAGAAGAAGATGCTATTATGGATAGAGGATTATCCGAAACTTACGCTGCTAAAGATATTACTCCAAATTCAGATCCTAAAACTTGGGCTGATAAAGTCCCAATTATGTCTGATTTAGAATCGGTTTTAGAAACTATGGATGGAGCTGAATCTTTAGTTGAAAGATTAAGAAAATTCACTAAAGGAACTTATGCTTCTTTCTTTAACCAAAAATCAAATATTTCCGTAACTAAATCATTAGTTGTTTTTGGTATTAGAGATATGGAAGACGAATTAAGGCCCATGGCAATGTTTATTGTTATGCGTTATATCTGGAATACAGCTAGATTATCTTTAAAGAAAAGGATACTTGTTATTGATGAGGCTTGGTGGATGATGAAAACCGAAGATGGAGCTTCTTTCTTGTTTGGAATTTGTAAAAGAGCAAGAAAATATTGGTTAGGAGTAACAACAATTACTCAAGACGTTTCTGATTTCTTACAATCTGATTATGGTAAACCAATTATTACTAACTCTTCGATCCAATTATTATTAAAACAAAGCCCAGCAACAATTGATTTAATTCAACAAACATTTAGTTTAACTGACCAAGAAAAATTCCTATTACTAGAAACTCCAGTAGGAGAGGGGATATTCTTCGCTGGACAAAAACACGTCGCCATCAGAGTTGTAGCCTCATATACCGAAGACCAAATAATCACTACTAGCCCAGAAGAAGTGATGAAAATAAAAAAAGCTAAAGAATTATTGTAAAACAAAACCAGACTTCATCGTCTGGTCTTTTTTTATAATACTGGCTTGATAATTATTCTCCTCTCTTCTCCTTCTCCAATACTTTCGGTTGTGATATCTTTTCTATCAGCTAATTCCATATGGACTACTCTTCTGTCAAAAGAAGATGTATATGGTAACTCCTTTTCTCTTTTTGTTCTTGAAACTTCATCAGCGACACTTTGAGCTATATTTCTTAAATAACTTTCTTTGTTTTTTTTATATCCATCAATATCAAGACTTAAATAGAATTCTTTGTCTGTTTTCTTTTTAATAACTTTCCTCAAAAGTAATTGGATATCAGCTAAAACCAATCCTTGTTTTCCTATTAAATTTTGCGCTTCACCCGTTTTAATATCTATTTCTAAAACATCTTCACCTTCTCGATTTATACAATTGCCCTCTACTTCTACAATAAAGCCAGCCCTTAAAAAGAATTCTTTAATAATCTCTTTAATATTTTCTACCTCTTCTTGATCAATCATATTTCTTTTTTATTGAAAATACTCCTTTGTTGGAAAATAGTAAACACTGTCGTTATCAGCCAATAAAGACCTAAAGCAGAAGGAAGGTTATATAAAACAAATAAGGTAATTATAGGAATAAAAATAACCATTTGTTTTTGCATCATATTGGTCATTTGTGAAGTTTTGTCCTCTGCCGCTACTTTTGGTGCTGTTGGAGTTGATGTTTTTGCTTGGAAAAATTGCGCTATTGCGGTAAGAACAGCTAAGTAGATATTAGGCTTAGACAAATCAATCCCTAAAAAGTACGGATTAATTGTTTGAGGCAGAGAAATAAAAGAATATATCTGCGCTGGGTCAATGCTTATCCCTCCCTTAAAAACATAGAATAATGCCCAAATAATAGGGATCTGAATAAAAAGAAGGAATATCCCTGAAAAAGGATTAAACTTCTTTTCTTTATACAAAGCCATCATTTCTTGAGCTTGCTTCTCTTGGCTATCTTTATGCTTATTCTGAATTTCTTTAAGCCTCGGCTGAATCTCGGCCATAGCTTTTTGAGATTCTAATGCTTTTTTATTTAAAGGATTAGTTACTAATTTAACTAAAAGAGTAAGTCCGATTACGGCGATACCAAAATTATTGGTATAAATATATATCAATATCAAAAAATTCAACATCGGTTGGTATAGAATAGTATTAAAGATTAATGAAAAAATATTCACAATAGTTTATTTAATTATTTCTCCCTTACTTAAAAGATTTTCCAGGTCTTCTTTTATTTCCTTATACGTCATCTTGGTAATTGAGGGAAGCGAAACAACTACGATACTTAACCCTTCTTTTAGTTTATTTCTTTTTAATCTGACAATATCTCTCATTCTTCTCTTTACCTTATTTCTAACAACAGCTAACTTAGAAATTTTTTTACTAACCACGAAACCAATTCTTGTTTTATCGGTTCCATTTATAAGATACCTTAAAAAAACATATTTGCCTTTTAGGGTTCTTCCGCCTTTAAAAACCGCTTCGAATTCTTTTTCTTTTTTAAGCCTGTTTTCTTTAGGCAACATAATTTTATCAGACAGATAATTTGGCTCTGCCCTTACTTCTTCTCTTTGCTAAAACTTTCCTTCCACTACTAGTACTTGATCTTTCTAGAAATCCGTGAGATCTCTTTCTTTTCTTTTTTGCTGGTTGATAAGTTAAACTCATATCATTATTTTATCTTAATTATGTTTTAAATCATATCAAAAAATGAAGGTTCGGTCAATCAAAAAATACTCTCAAAAACGCTCAAATTTATTAACCTTTTGTCCCCAGTCTTTCCACATCGCTTTTCTTACCCCTTTATTTTACAAGGCTTTTTGCCTGTTTGACATTATTTAAGGTATAATATGCTTAATATTAATAAACAGAAAACCATGACTAATGAAGAAATTTGGCAATCAGTGTTGTCTCAGATCCAATTGAATATTTCTCCGGCCAACTTTGCTACCTGGTTTGCCAATACCAAGGTCTCTTCTGTTGAAAACAATGAGGCGACTATTTCTGTCCCAAATTCATTTTCTAAAGAATGGCTAGAGCAAAAATACCACAAAGATATTTTAAAAATATTAAAATCACTAGATGATAGTATTAGAGAAATAAAATACGTTGTTACTCCAATTAATGTTAAAATGTCTAGTTCTCAAAGAAGGGGAGTTAAAAAAGAAGAAACTATTGAACAATTAGGATTTTCTGAATTAGAGGTAAGTAAGGAAACCAATCTTAATCCAAAATATACCTTTGACAACTTTATCATCGGACCATTCAATGAAATTGCTTACGCTGCTTCTATGGCTGTCGTTGAGGAACCAGGGAAAAACTACAATCCATTATTTGTATACGGAGATGTGGGACTAGGAAAAACTCATTTAATTCAAGCGATAGGAAATAAAATAAAAGACGGCGATTCCAACAAAAAAGTCAAATACATTCCGGCTGAAAAATTAATTTCTACAATAGTTAACGCAATTAGAAACCAGAGCGTAGAAGAACTGAAGAAGAATTTACGTGACATTGATGTATTAATAGTTGATGATATCCAGTTTATTGCCGGGAAAGATAAAACCCAAGAGGAGTTCTTTCACACTTTTAATTCTTTATATCAAAAAAACAAACAGATAATTCTTTCTTCTGATAGGCATCCTAATAATATTCCCGCCCTAACCGAAAGACTAAAATCTAGATTCAATGGGGGAATGATTGCTGATATTAATACTCCCGATTACGAAACTAGAATGGCTATTTTAAAACAAAAAATTGAAGAAAAAAATACAAACATTCCAACTGATGTTTTGGAATATATCGCTAATAATATTCAAAAAAACGTAAGAGAGCTTGAAAGCGCTATTAATAGAATAATTATTTATAAAAAAACGAACAACAAGACGATAGAATTAGAAGACGCAAAAAAATTACTTAAAAACATTATTGTTTCTCCAAGCAAAATAACAAATTATAAGAAGATAGTTGAATCAATTACTGAATTCTATGATATTCCTTCTGGCAACATGTTCTTCTCTTCAAGAAAAAAAGAGTTCGCTAGACCAAGACAAATTGCCATGTATTTATTAAAAAAAGAGTTAAAAATGTCTTATTCAGAAATAGGTAGAAAGTTCGGAGGAAAAGACCATACAACCGTAATTCATGCGTGTCAATTGATTGAAAAAGAATACGAAGAAAATGAAAAAATACACCAAGAAGTAGAATTAATCTTACAAAGAATATATAGTAAATAGTGTGGAAAACTTGAGAGGTATGAAGGGAAAAAGTATAGATAAAAATTGATTTAAAAAAGTTATACAATTTACAACACAAAGATAACCATAAAAACAACCCAACTTATCCACAATATTATTTTAATAAAATCATTTTAAATAAAAGAAAAATTAACTTTAATTAAGTTTATCCACGAAATTAAGAACACTAATAGTAATAATAAAAAATAAAACTTATATTTATAAGATAAAAAAACAAACATATGAATTTCACAATTTTAGTTAAAGAATTTAAAAAAGGAATAGGCATGGCAGAAAAAATTACAGGGAAAAATTTAACCCTACCTATTCTAGATAATGTGTTGATAGAGGCGTTACCTAATTTTTTAAAACTATCCTCGACAGATCTTGAGGTTGGTATTCAGTGGTGGGGGCTTTGTAAAACAGAAAAAGAGGGCAAAATTGCCGTTCCTGCAAGATTTTTAAATCAATTAATAGGATCATTGCCAGACGATAAAGTTAATATCAAAGAAAAAGGAAATTCTTTGACAGTAGAATCAAAAAACTTAAAAACTCAGATTAAAGGATTCTCTGCTGATGATTTTCCGATTATTCCATCTTTTTTAAGAGAAATATATATTGAGGTAGACGGAAAGAAATTAAAAGATGGATTAATGAGCGTTGTTGATATTGCTAGTCCATCACAAATTAGACCAGAAATTTCAGGGATATATTTTACCTTTACCAAAGATTCAGTTAAGCTGGTCGCTACAGATAGTTTTAGATTAGGAGAAAAAACAATTCATTTGAAATCTGGATTTAAAAATTTATTTAACAAAGAAGTAAGCTTTATCCTTCCTCAGAAAACAATTAGAGAATTAATTAACGTTTTGCCAGATGAAGAAAAAATCGTTAGAATATATCTTTCTGATTCACAAGTATTATTCGAAACGTTTTTGTCTAATTCAGATCATCCAGAAATTAATTTAATTTCAAGACAGATAGACGGAGAATATCCTTCATACCAAGAAATTATTCCTAAGGAAAGTAAAACGAAATTAACATTGAATAAAGAAGAATTAATTAAGCAAATTAAAACAGCAGGATTGTTTGGAGGAAGGACTAACGAGGTGGTTATAAAAGCAGAAGCAGGAGGGAAAGAAATAGAAATAAAAAGCCAGGATTCAGAAATAGGGGAAAGTGAATTATCTGTGTCTTCAAAAATAGAAGGAGAAAGCGTAAAAGCTTCTTTTAACTGGAAGTTCGTCCTAGACGGTCTTTCAAATATGAAAAGCTCAGAAGTACTATTTGAGCTTCAAGGAGGAGATGGACCGGCAGTAATTAGACCCATCGGAGACGCTAGTTATATTTATGTAATTATGCCGATAAAGATGTAAGATTTCATGCTAAAAGGTGGGCTAAATTATGCCCACCTTTTGTTTTAAGAAAGATATTGTTTTCAAGCTGATTAAGTCTAATCCATTACTAACGGCACCTCTGACCCTGGTTCTACTGGTTGAGATGTTTCTTGGTCTTTTGCTTTTGTATTTAATTCAATAGATTTTAATACTAAGGCTCTCCATATTGGACCAGCTGCCTGTTCACCGATTGCAGACATTTTAGTATGATTATTATTACCAGCCCACACAACGACTACGGCGTCACTAGTATATCCGACAGTCCAACCATCTTTACTTTCTTGAGATGTTCCTGTCTTTACAGCTACTTTATAATTATCAAATCTTAAAAGTGAGTGAGCGCCGAACATTGGAGCTCTAGCATCATTGTCTGATAAAATACTAGTAATTGTTTCACAAACGCTACTTTCTAAAACTTTTCTTGGAGTTTTGTGGTTTTCATAAATAACATTTCCTTGACTGTCTTCTATCTTTAAAATAACCGATGGGTCTATTTTGTAACCATTACTAGAAAAGACGCTAAAAGCGGTAGCCATATCAAGAAGTTTTACATCGGCTGCTCCTAGGGCAAAAGACAAACCATATTTTGAATTGTCATTTCCTAATGTAGTTATCCCCATTGCCTTAGCCATATTAATAGCATTTTGTAGTCCCGCGTATTCGTTTAAAACCTTAACAGCAGGGATATTTAATGATTGAGCCAATGCACTTCTTATAGTTAGAGCTCCGCGGAAACGGCCATCATAGTTATTAGGGGCATATCCATTATAATTAACTGGCTCATCAACTACTATCGTACTATCGGTCGCTCCATTACGAAAAGCGGTAGCATATATTATTGGTTTAAAAGAAGATCCTGGCTGTCTTATTGATTGTACGGCTACATTATAGCTTGGTACAAATTTACAGGTTGTTGCTGGATCACAACCCTTAGGCAGTGGTTCACCATAAGGATCAGCTGAACCAACCATGGCTAAAACTTCGCCAGTCTTGGGAGCCATGACAATCGCAGCCGCATTGTAAGCTCCAAAGTTTACCATATTTTTAGCTACATTTGTTTTAACAATTTCTTCGGCTGATTTTTGCAGATCCCAATCTAAAGTAGTATAAATTTTTAAACCTTTAGTTTGTAAGAAGTCAGCACCGTAAGTGTCTTCGATTTGTTGTTTAACATAAGTAACAAAATGATAGGCTAGGGTGGTATTTGGCAGTTTTGAAATTTTTATTTCTTCAGCTGCTGCTGCCTTTTCTTGCTCTGCAGTTATATATCCCTCTTCTCTCATTCTTTGTAGTACAAGATTTTTCCTTACCATCAATTTGTCAAAATTAGGTCCGTAAGGGGAATAATAGCTAGGCAATTGAATTATAGCTGCAAGCATGGCTGCTTCAGGAAGGCTTATATCTTGGATTGGTTTTTGAAAATAAGTTAAGGAAGCTTCTTCAGCGCCATAAATATTTACTCCGAAAGGAACCTGATTAAGATACCATTCTAAAATTTGATTCTTAGGGTACTTTCTGTCTAGTTCTATAGAGAGAACAGCTTCTTTAATTTTTCTGCCCAATGATTTTTCTGGAGTTAAAAAAGTAGAACGAATTAATTGTTGAGTGATTGTGGAAGCTCCGCGCAATTCTCCTTTTTCTACATTTGATATTAACGCTCCCAATAGGCCAGTTAAATCAATGCCAAAATGACTGTAAAAACGATGGTCTTCAGTGGCGATCACGGCTTTTTGTAAATTGTCGGGAATTTGAGAGAGAGGAACGTAGGTTCTTTTTTCTTCTCCGTAAACATTCGATAACAATATTTTGCCAGTGCGGTCATATATTTTAGTTGACTGGTTTATTTCTGCTTCCGTGAAGACTTCGGGACGAGGAAGATCTCTTAAAAAGGCAAAAAACATAAAAATACAAGCAGCCAAAAAGGCTATAAGTGTAAAGACAAAGAGTCTTTTATTGTTTTTAATTTTAAATTTAATCATGTTTTAATACTATCATTTCTTTTTATTTTTGAACATATTTATGCTATAGTTTAAATATATGAAAATAATAGTAGATGAAGAAAAAATAAACGAAATATTAAGCAGGGGAACCGAAGACATTATTGATAAAGAGCATCTTAAGAAAAAATTAATGTCAGGCAAGCAGCTTAATATTAAGTTTGGTATTGATCCAACCGGACCCAAGATTCATTTAGGGAGGGCAACTATATTAATGAAGCTAAAAGACTTCCAAGATTTGGGACATAAGATTACTTTAATCATTGGAGACTTCACGGCTTTAATTGGAGATGCTTCCGATAAAGATTCAATTAGAAAACCTTTAACAGAAAAAGAGATTAAAGAAAATTTGAAAGATTATCTTTCTCAAATAGGAAAGATCTTAGATTTAAAGAAAGTTGAAGTTAAACACAATAAAGACTGGTTTGGTAAAATGAAAGCCGAAGAATTAATTAGGTTGGCGATGAATTTTACAGCGCAACAAATGATTCAAAGAAGAAACTTCAAGGAAAGATGGGATAACGAAAAGCCAATTGGAGTCCATGAATTATTATATCCATTATTACAAGGATACGATTCGGTGGTAATTAAATCTGATTTAGAAATTGGAGGATTTGATCAATTATTTAATTTAAAAGCAGGGAGAGAACTACAAAAGATATTCAATCAAGAACCACAAGACGTGATGACCTTAAGAATGATTTATGGATTAGACGGAAGGAAGATGTCTACTTCATGGGGCAATGTTATTAATATCTTAGATAATCCTAAAGACATGTTTGGGAAATTAATGACATTAAATGATGATTTAATTATTGGATACTTTGAATCTTGCACGAGAGTGCCGATGTTACAAATCAATGAATTTAAAAATAGCCTAGAAAGGAAGGAGATGAACCCCAAAGCTATTAAAAAAATACTGGCCAAAGAAATTATTACTTTCTTTTACGACGGGGAAAAAGCTAAAGAAGCAGAAAAAGAATTTGAACAGGTTTTTGAAGATAAAAAACTTCCTTCAGAAATAGAGGAAATTAAAATAAACGAAAAAAAGATAAATGTTCAAGATTTATTAGTCAAGTTAAGCCTAGCTTCTTCAAAAGGGGAGGCGAAAAGATTAATAGAGCAAGGAGGAGTAAGAGCAATAAAAGGAGAAAACATCGAAGAAATTAAAGATTGGCAATTGGAAATGCAGATAGAAAAAGGAATAATTATTCAGGTAGGGAAAAGAAATTTTAGAAAGATTAGTTAATCAAATTTACACTTATCAGCGCAATAGATGGCTAAAGCTAATGCGTCAGCGGCATCGTCTGGTTTAGGTAGTTTTTCTAGACACAATAAATTTTGAACCATTTTTTGAACTTGATTTTTTGTTGCTTTACCATATCCAGTAACAGAAGTTTTTGCTTGCATAGGAGTAACTTCAATAAAGGGGATATTCTTTTTTGAAAGCGTATAAATAATAACTCCCCTGGCTTGGCTTACTGGCATCGCAGTTTTAAGGTTTTTAAAAAAGAAAAGACTTTCTACGGCTGCCATTTCTGGCTTATACTTCTTAATGATTTCGTTTAAATCAAAATTGAGTTGAATTAATCTTTCTCCCATGTTTTGTTTAGGGGAAGTTTGGATTATTCCATAATCAAGACAAACAATTTGTTTCTTGTTTTTCTTTTTGTAATCGATCACACCGAAGCCGGTAGTAGCAGTGCCCGGATCAATACCTAAAATTATCATATATTAGTATATATGTTTTGTACGTCGTCATGTTCGTCTAGAGATTCAAAGAATTTTTCGAATTTTTCTCTAGTAGCATCATCAACAGTCATATTTTCATTAGGAACCCATTCTAAAGCAGCTGATTCTAATTTTAGTCCTTTTTCTTCTAGGGATTTTTTTGTTTTTTCTAATTCTTCAGATTTGACGTAGAGGTAGAGAGTATTTTCTTGCCATTCAATATCTTCAGCTCCAGCTTCAATAGCCGTTAACTCTAAATCTTCTTTATTTTTATTGGTTGAGTCAATAGAAATAACTCCTTTCTTTTCAAACATCCATTTAATTCCTCCCTCGTTTACTGTCTTTCCTCCTTTTTGATTGATAATAAGTTTCAATTCTCCAAACGACCTGTTTTTATTATCAGTAATTCCTTCAATTATTACAGCTGAACCTCCTGGTCCGTAGGCTTCTAATAAGAATTCCTCATATGTAAAACCTTCTAATTCTCCTGAGCCTTTTTTAACTGCTTTATCGATACTGTCAGCCGGCATATTCATTGCTTTAGCTTTTTCTACAACCGACCTTAACTTTGCATTAAAAGTTGTGTCCGAACCACCATCTTTAGCTGCAACAGAGATTTCTTTAGAAAGTTTAGAAAATATTTTGCTTCTCTTGGCATCTTCAGCGCCTTTTTTGATTTTAATATTATGAAAATGGGAATGACCGCTCATATTTTTGTTTCTTTAACTATATAACTGCATCTTAACCTAAAAGGTTAAAAAATTCAACCAAAGAAAAATCCCGCTTTTGCGGGGGAATTTTTCTATTTATTTCTGATTTCAAATCTCTTTTCTAGCTTTTCCATTTTGCTTACTATTCCGCCATATTCTAGTTCGCTATAGGGGAGCATAGCATTCCCAAAGAATCCTTGTTTTCTTATTTCTAAAGCTTTTTTAGAAATATTATCTCTGACATGGTCCCAGAATGGGTGATCGAAAGCATCAACTGCTTCAGTAAATTTTCCATGGTGAACACAGTAGGCAGCACAAGAAACTAAGGGAGGACCATCGAAGAAAGAAGTTGGACAGTTTTGTTTAACTGGCATTAATGGTCCAGTGTGACTACCACGCATAAAGCCAGCAACGTATGGTCCGATGGGATA
The DNA here is from genome assembly GCA_035404185.1 of Candidatus Pacearchaeota archaeon. Taxonomy (NCBI): domain Archaea; kingdom Nanobdellati; species Candidatus Pacearchaeota archaeon. The sequence continues at coordinate 194,914 of DAONGN010000001.1, forward strand.
AGGAGAAAGGATTTCTCCTGTTGCAGGAAAAACTCCTTGAGTTCTAACTAAATGAATCGGATCATCTTTGCCAGTATATTTTCCAGCAATATTTCTTAGTCTAGTTGTAGAAACTGCAACTGCTTTTTCGCCGTTTTCTCTAGAAACTATTTTTTCAATAACAAATCTTTCTGGATCTCTTAGTAAAGCAGCGATGTCGTAAACTTCTTCAGGAGCGTTTAGAGATATTATCCTATCGGCTTCAGTATATGAAACATCCATAATATCAAAACGGAATCCTTTAGCCATATTAGGAGAAAGAATTAATCCTGAACAATACATTGGGTCAGTGAAGGCTAAATAAAGAGGAAGATTATAGGCTCCTGGGTCAGTTTTATCAGCGGCGAAGAAAAGAATTGGTTCATTGGGTCTTTCCTCAAATTCCATTTCACAAACAGCTGGTCCGAGTCCTTTTACGTTTCCCGAGAAAGCATCTTTTAATAAATCTTGGCCAGCACCGTATAATCCTTGGTCTTTAGCGACTTCAGTTCCAGCCTTAAATGCATCCCAAGCTAAATGATGAATTTCATCATTATTTTCCCCTCTATTATGAGTACAAAGAATAGCAATATCGTCTCCAGTATAAGTTATTCTGAAATCAATAAGCATTCCTTTGTGATTCTGTTCAATATATTGCTTTACAGCGTTAAGAACTCTTTCGCTAGGTTTGATATGTCCGCCAATGCTGCCGATGTCGGCTTTAATGGCAGTAACCGTGATTTTGTCTCCTTTTTCCATATAATTATTCATTATATTTATACTTTAATTATATTCCTATTCTTTATTAAATCAATTTTTCTTGAGCTTTAGGAATAGGAAGATTTAAATGCTCATATGCTAGTTTTGTAGCTAGTCTTCCTTGAGAAGTTCTTTTTATTAAACCCGATTGAATTAAGTATGGTTCGTAAATATCTAAAATGGAATTTTTTTCTTCTGATGTTGCAGCAGAAAGAGCTTGTAATCCAGCTGGTCCGCCGTTGAATTTTTTAATAATAGCTTCAAGTATTTTTCTATCTCCTGGTTCAAGACCCATTTTGTCAATTTCTAAAAAGTCTAAAGCTTTATCGGAGATGTCTTTAGTTATTTTTCCTTGCCCTTCTATTTCTGCAAAGTCTCTCACTCTCTTTAAAAATTTATTAGCGATTCTCGGAGTACATCGAGATCTTTTAGATATTTCTTTAATTGCGTCTATTTCTATTTCTACATTTAATATATTGGAAGACCTTTTAATAATTTCTTCAATTTCATTTAATTCGTAAAAGTTTAATTGAAATGTCGCTCCGAACCTGCTTCTTAATGGAGAAGAGATTAAATCGAGTCTAGTCGTTGCTCCGATTAGGGTAAAGCGAGGAAGGTCGATATCAATATTTTTTGCCATTGGTCCTTTCCCTAAAATTAAGTTAAGCTTAAAATCTTCCATAGCCGAATAAAGATATTCTTCGACAAAATGATTTAGGCGATGAATTTCGTCGATGAAAAGAAAATCACCTTCATTTAAACTAGTTAAGAGGGCAACAAGATCGCCAGCTTTTTCAATAACTGGACCCGAGGTAACACGAATATTGGCGTTAGATTCTTTTGCGACCAGATGAGCAAGAGTGGTTTTGCCTAATCCAGCGGGTCCGTAAAACAAAATATGGTCTGGAGATTCATTTCTTTTTTTTGCCGCATCAATCATGACCTTAACATTCTTTTTAATTCTTTCTTGTCCAATATAATCAGCCCATTTTTTAGGTCTTAGGGTGTTTTCAATGATTTCTTCGTCAGGATTAAGTTGTGGGGAAAAGCTCTTGACAGACATTTTAATAAGTGTTATGTTATTAAGGCTCCCAAAAATGAACGATTATTGAACTGGGGGGAAAGGGAATTTCTTTAGTTAATGGATAACTTGGTTTCGACTGGGTTTCTCCTCAAGAAATTTCTTTAGCTTAGCCCAATGCTAACAAGGACCCCCAGTTCAGGAATCGTTTTTTTATTATCCAACAACCCTTTTAACTTCTTCTATAGTTGTTACTCCTTTTAGAATTTTTATTAGTCCATCTTGCTTCATCGTAGTCATCCCTTTTTTAATGGCTATTTTTTCTAGGGCTGAAGTTGATGGGGAAGTTAAAATGAAGTCTTGAATTTCATCATCAATTGATAGAGCTTCAAAAATTCCAACTCTTCCTTTGTATCCAGTAAAATTACAATATTCACAACCTTTTATTTTTGCTATTTTCATGTCGGGTTTTAATTCTGGCATATCAGATCCTTGAGGCATATTCTCAAGGTCTTTTTTTATTTCTTCAAATAACTCAGGCGAGATTGTTTCTAGTCCTCCACATTTGGGGCAAACTTTTCTTACTAGCCTTTGAGCAATAGCAACGTTGATTGCAGGAGCAATATTAACTGCTTTTTCTCCTAAAGCTTGTAGTCTAGCAATAGTCCCAGCGGCGTCATTGGTGTGAAGGGTAGACAAAACTAGGTGACCAGTTAAAGCAGCCTGTAATGCTATTGAAGCAGTTTCTAAATCTCTGATTTCTCCAACTAGTATAGCGTCAGGATCTTGCCTAACGATTGATTTTAGTCCAGCGGCAAAATCATATCCCTTTTTTGGGTTAACTTGGGTTTGAGAAATTCCGTCTAAATGATACTCGATTGGATCCTCAATGGTTACAACTTTAATTTCTGGGTTACTCAATTTTTTCAAGAAAGCGTAGAGAGTCGTTGTTTTACCAGAACCAGTAGGACCGGTGACGATAATCATTCCATTTGGTTTTTGTGCTTGCTCGGTAAATATTTGGTAGATATCTTTTCTTAATCCCAAGTCTTCCAAGCTTATTAAATTTTTAGGATTCAAAACCCTCATAACGATAGTTTCTCCGTATTCAGTGGGTAAGGTAGAAACTCTAACTTCTATTTCTTCAGCAATTTCTCCTTTATTTACAATAATAGAGAATCTTCCGTCTTGTGGTTTGTCTTCAACGTTTAATTTTAGTCCCGAAAGAAGTTTAATTCTAGAAACAATTCTTTGGTGTCTCTGGACATCAAAAGAGGTAACTTCTTGTAATATTCCGTCAATTCTTATTCTTAAAATTGATCCATTTTCAATTGCTTCAATATGCATGTCTGAGCTATCAAGGATAATCGCTCCAGACATTAAAATTTTAAGAAGGAAAGAAACGTCTTTTAAGGCAGCTGCTTCAATTTTGCTTTTTAAAGTTGGGACACCTAAAATGTCCTTTTCAAACTCAGCTTCCAATTCATTCTCTATTTCTATTTTTTCCGTTATTGTTTCCATGGTTTTTATTTTAAGAAAGAAAGTACCTTATCTTTTGCTAAACTTATTGATGATTCTTCAGTTAGAAACATTGCTCCATTGTTTTTAGAGACTCCTTTGAAATTGTTTACTATCTTCATTACTTCTGATTTATCGTCTGAATAAAATATTCCTTTAACAGATAGTGGGGAAGTCCGGCTTTCCCACAAAAGAAGGAAGGAAGGTATTTTAAAGAAATTTTTGATTTTTTCAATTACGAAGGAAAAATCTTTTGAAGTAGCATCATTATCAAGCATGTTCTTTTCTGACAATGTTGATATATAAATATTTTCATTTTCAGAAATAGTTAGATTACTCAAAGCCAATTCAAGTATTTTTACTTTCGGATCGTTTTTAGAAATAAGGTTTAAATTTCCTCCTTTTTTAAACAACCACTTAATAGTTGGTATGTTTTTCTTATTGTAAACGTTTTTAGGGCTGATGGTCAACCCATAAAGAAGGAAACTTGCTGATTCGTTATTCACATATTCTTTCCCCAGGTCTTTAATTAGGCAAGAGATAGCTTGGGACAATGATTGTCCGTCTTCAACTAAATTTATTTCTCCATAGTTTTGATTGCTTAAATCGTTATCAATATTAATAATTGTACAACCATACAGTTGGTCAAGATTATTAGAGCATAATTGTTCAACTTCTTGAAACTCTTGAATGCCAACAGTTATTAGAATGTCATAATTGGCACTAGATAATAATGAATCGGTTCCAGAGATTATTTTGCAAGAATAACTTTCATTGTTTATGTCTCCAGTCTTGGGAGTAAGATATAAGTCAATTCCTTTATTATTTTTTTCATAATATACCTCTGAGATATCTTCTTTAAAGGAAATATGGAATTTTTTTTGTTCTTTTTCTTTCAAGATTTCATATATTTTATCTGGAACTTCGTCTAAAGGGAAGAATATTTTCTTATTTGTTTTTCTTAAGGCAAAAAAAAGAGCCAAAGTAGCTCCTATAGCATCGTCATTTGCATTGATTTTGGTTAAAATTCCTATATTTTTACCACTTTCTATGCTGTTTTTTATCTTCAATATTTCTTCCATGTTCTTGCCTTAACCTTACTGTATTTAGGGGTAAAAGTCAATTAGTTTTCTTTTTCTATTTTTAATAGTATAATCAATGAATATATGGAATATTTAACAGAAAATTATCTAGAAACCCAAGAGGTGGGAAAAGGCTTAGCAGAGGAAATAAAGAGAGGGTCAAGGGCTGTAGTTTTTGGACTGAAAGGAGATTTAGGAGCTGGTAAAACAACATTTTTACAAGGCTTTGCTAAGGGACTGGGAATTAAAGAAAAGATAATCAGTCCAACTTTTGTTATTATGAATAGGTTTGATCTTAAGGGTAAATTTAATAATTTCTATCATCTTGATTGTTATCGCATAGAGAAACCTAAAGAAATGGAAAGTCTTGGTTTCGAAGAAATAATTAACAATCCTAAAAATATTGTTTGTATTGAGTGGCCAGAGAAAATAAAAAAATTACTTCCTGAAGATTTAATTTCAATTAAATTTAAGATTCTTGATGGAGACAAAAGAGAAATAATAATTGATTATGGAAAATAAAGAAAACTTTGTCATTATCGATAGTAACTCAGTAATTCATCGAGCATTTCATGCTTTGCCTCCTCTGAAAAACAAAAATGGGGAAGTGGTGAATGCTGTATACGGGTTTCTTTTGGTTTTATTTAAATTGCTCAAAGAATTGAAACCTAAATATTTTGTGGCTTGTTTTGATCTACCCGAACCGACCTTCAGGAAGAAAGCCTTTGAAGAATACAAGGCTCATCGAAAAAAAGCTCCAGATGAATTGTACAATCAGATTCCAATGGTTAAAAAAGTTTTAAAAGCTTTTAATGTCCCTATTTTTGAGATGGCTGGGTATGAAGGAGATGATTTGATCGGAACATTAACTAATTCTTTAACTAAAGGAAAAGAGGATGGTGTTAAAAATATTGTTGTTTCTGGAGACTTAGACAATCTTCAATTAATCAATGAAAATACTTTTGTTTATTTTTTAAATAAAGGGGTTAAAAACGGATTGATATACGATAAGAAGATGATAAGTGAGAAATTTGAAGGATTAACTCCGGAACAATTGATTGATTATAAAGGTTTGAGGGGTGATGTTTCTGATAATATTCCTGGGGTCAAGGGAATAGGAGAAAAGACGGCTTTGAAACTTATTAAAGAATTTGGAAGTATCGAAAATTTATATGTTAATATAGAAAAAAAGAACCTACCTAAGAGTGTTAAAGAAAAGCTTATCTCAGGTAAAGAAAAGGCTTTTTTGAGCAGGGAATTGTCAGAGATAAAAAAAGATGTGCCAATTGAAGTTAATATGAAAAATTGTGAATGGGGAGGATATAATGAAGAAGAAATTGTTTCTATGCTCAAAGATTTCGGATTTAATAGTTTAATTAAAAATATATCCACGGAAGAAGAAAAAACTGTTGGTCAAAATTTGAAGTTATGGTAAAATAAAGCTTAATGTCGGAAAAAATATTAAATTTTACAGAGACTAAAGAAGACGAACTCAGAAGAGTGAGAGCGGCTCTTTTGAATATTTTAGAAGACACTGAAGAGGCTAGAAGGGAGGCGGTTAGAGAGAAGAATAAAACCATGGCAATTATTGAAAATCTTACTGACGGTATTTTTCTTTTAAATAATAAGAATGAAGTAGAAATTATCAGTCCCTTAGTAGTCGATTTTTTTAAAAAAAACAAAGAAGAAATTATAGGGAAAAATATTGTTGATTTATTCGACAGTGAAGAGCTTAAAGAATTTAAGGAATTATTAATAGATTCTAAAAAAGGAAAGATTAATAAGGTTACAAAAAAAGAGATTTCAATTGGCCAAAGGATGAATATTGAAGTTTATACGATCTTTTTAGAAGAAAAACAAGAAGAAGGAGGAATTTTGATTATTCTTCATGACGTGACGAGAGATAAATTAATTGAAAAAATGAAGACAGAATTTGTTTCAATTGCCGCCCATCAATTAAGAACTCCTTTATCAGCGATTAAGTGGACTCTCCGCATGGTATTAGACGGAGAGACAGGGGATATTACTCAGGAACAAAAAGATTTATTGGAAAAGACTTATGTTAGTAACGAGAGAATGATTAGTCTGATTAACGATCTTTTAAATGTATCAAGAATTGAAGAAGGAAGATTTTTATATAAGCAAGAGATGGCTAGTCTTGAAGAAATTATTTCAACCGTTATTGATAGCTCTCAAGAGCTATTAAAGATGAAAAAAATGAAGATAATTTTCGACAGACCTAAAGAAATATTGCCTCAAGTTTATGTTGATAGAGAAAAAATGGAATTAGTTGTCCAAAACCTTTTAGAAAACGCTGTTAAGTATACTCCCGAAGGAGGTGAAATTAATATTTCTTTGGAAAAAAAGAATGACGAAGTTATTTTTAAGATTAAAGATACAGGCGTTGGCATTCCAGAAGCTCAAAAAGAAAGAATATTCACTAAATTTTTTAGAGGAGATAATGTTATTCGAATGGAAACTGAGGGTTCCGGTTTAGGGCTATACACAACAAAGAATATTATAGATGCTCATAAGGGTAAAATTTGGTTTGATTCAAAAGAAGGAGAGGGAACTACTTTCACTTTTACCATTCCAGTCATAACAAAGTCTTGACCAATAAACATAATAAGTTTAAAATGTGTATATATGTTTAAGAAGATATTATTAATCGAAGATGATAAGTTTTTGAGAGAATTAATGAATAAAAAACTCGTTATTTTGGGTTATGAGGTTGTTTCTGCCGCAGATGGAGAGTCAGGACTTATCATGATTAAGGAAACAAAACCAGATGTGGTTTTATTGGATTTAATTTTACCAGGAATTAATGGATTTGAAGTTTTAGAGAAAGCTAAAAAAGATCCAGAAATCGCTAATATTCCAGTTGTTATTCTTTCTAATTTAGGACAAGGAGAAGATATCGAAAAAGGATTAGCCTTGGGAGCAAAAGACTTTTTAGTCAAAGCTCACTTTACTCCCCAAGAAATAGTTAATAAATTAAAAAGTATTTTAGGATAATGCCTGAACTTCCAGAAGTAGAAACAATAGTCAGAGATTTAAGAAAAGAGGTCCTCCATAGGACCTTTATTGATATTTGGACCGATGCAAAGGGAATGATCAAGAAAGATACTCTTGAAAGTTTTAAGAAAAAAATAATAGGAAAAGAAATAATCAATATTAGAAGAAGGGCCAAGAATATTTTAATAGATTTATCTGATGATTACGTTCTTTTAGTTCATCAAAAAATTGCAGGACATTTACTTTTTGGAAAATGGAAAATAGAAAAAGGGGTTTGGGTTTCAGAAAGAGAAGGTCCGCTCTTAAGTGATCCTATTAATAAATATATTCATGTTATTTTTTTATTAGACAATCACAAGCAATTGGCTCTATCTGACGCTAGAAAGTTTGCTAAAATTGAGCTATGGAAAAAAGAAGAATTAGAAACATCGAAAGAATTTATCAAATTAGGGCCAGAACCACTAGAAAAAGATTTTACCTTGTTAGAATTTAAAAAATTGTTCGAGAAAAAGAAAGGAAAGATTAAGCAGATTTTAATGGACCAGAACTTTATTTCTGGTATTGGTAATATCTATGCTTCAGAAATTCTTTTTAGGGCCAAGATTCATCCCGAAGAAGAAATTAAGAATTTGAAAGATGAAGATTTGAAAAATATATATACAGCAATGAGAGATATTTTAGAGCGGGCAATTGAATTAAGGGGAGATAGTTTTTCTGACTTTAGAACATTATATGGAGAAAAAGGAGAAGCTCAAAATATGAATAAGGTTTATCAAAAAGATGGTCAGTCTTGTCCAAGATGTAAGGGAATGATAAAAAGAATAACACAGGGGGGAAGAGGAACGTTCTTTTGTCCTAAATGTCAAATAAAAAGATGATAATATTATTATACGGAGAAGATACATATAGGCAGAAAAAGAAACTAGGAGAGATAATGGAAGAACACAAACAGAAACACAAAAGTGGGCTTAATTTAAGATATCTTGAGGGAAAGAGCATCTCTTTTGATGATTTAAGAAATGAGGTGTTGGGCATTTCCATGTTTAAAGAAAAAAAGTTGGTAGTAGTTTTGGATCCATTTTCTAATCCTAAATTAAAAGAAGACCTATTAGAAAAAGGAGAAGCTTTTGTTTCTTCGGATAATGTTTTACTTTTAGTCGAACAATCAAAAATATTAGCGAAAGACAAGCTTTTGGCTTTTTTAGACAAAAATGGTAAAACTCAAGAGTTCGAATTATTAACTGGGGTAAAATTAAAAAATTGGATTCAAAAAGAAATTGAAGCAAAAGGAGGGATTATAGATGATTCTGCTTTAGAAAAATTAATTGAATATGTTGGTTCTGACTTATGGAGGATGGAAAATGAAATTACAAAATTAATTAGTTATTCGAAAAGCATTTTAGAAAAAAATATAGACTTATTAGTTCATCCGAGTCACGAAACTAATATATTTGATACGGTTGATGCTATTGCGGCAAAGAACAAAAGAAAAGCAATTAATTTAATTAAGAGCCATATTGAAAAGGGTGAATCAGCTATATATATCTTAGCGATGATCGCTTCACAAATAAGAAATATTATTTCAGTTAAAGGAGGTGGAACAGGACAGCTAGGAATGCACCCTTTTGTTTTTAGAAAGACGACTTTTCAAGCTAAGAATTTTAGTTTAGAAGAATTGAAAAACATGTACGCAAGAATAACCCAATTAGATTCAGAAATAAAGGTTGGTAAAATTGATCAAAGCATCGCATTAGATGTTTTAATTTCAGAAATATGAAAAAAGTTATTTGTTTTGATGTTAATGGAACATTGGTGGAAGAAAATTCATGGGAGCTTTTTACTCAAGGAGACAAGTTAATTGAAAAAGAAATCGAAGAAATATTTAAAGGATATTATTCTGGCAAAAAATTAATTGATGATGCTTGGGGAGAATTAGTTGTTTTATTAAAAAGAATAGGAAAATCAAATAAAGATTTTATTCATAGCTGTTGGGGACAATCTAACACTTTTAAGGAAGGAGCCAGAGATATTGTTAAATACTTAAAAGAAAAGGATTATCAAATATATCTCATTTCTTGTTCAATTGATATTTATCTTGAATGTATAGTTGAAGAATTAAAAATAGATGGTTTCTATGCTGGTAGCCATTTGATGTTTGATTCTTCAGGAGAATTAAATAAAATTACCAGTGAATGTGTGAAAGGAAGAGAGTATAAAAAAGAAAAATTAAAAGAATTAGCAGAAAAAGAACATATTGCAATTGAAGATGTTATTTTTGTCGGAGATGGGGACAACGATATCGGGGTTTTTGAAATGACCAAGCATGGGATTGCAATGGGGAATCAGAATGAAAAGCTACTTAATTGTTCATGGAAAAAAATTAAGTCGTTAATAGAGATTAAAGATATTTTATAAGAGAAAACCGGGCTTCCCCGGTTCTTTTATTTTTTGATAGATTTGCTTATCTTTTTCATCATTCTTGATTTTTTTCTCGAAGCAGTGTTTTTCTTTATCACCCCTCTTTTAGCTGCCTTGTCAAGAGCTTTATAAATTTTTGGAAGTAGTTTTTCTGCTCCAGCTGCGTCATTTGCAACTAATAAAGCATTAGCTTCTTTGATAAGCTTTCTCATTTCTAAAATTCTCTTTGAATTAACGACTCTGCGTCTTTCGATCTGAGCAGGACGTCTTTTGGTTGTTTTTGTAACTGGCATATACGATATATATACACTAATTGTTTAAATATTGCAAGTTTGATATACTGAATTCAATGATAAGTCACATTTTCGGAAAAATTATACATAAAGACGACAAAAAGATTATTCTTGATAAGTCAGGGATAGGTTTTGAGGTATTTTTAGCCCCTTCAGACCTAAGAGAGCTTAATATTGGTGAAGAAAGGAGTGTTTTTACCTTTCTTTTTTTAGGAGAAAAGATAATTGAGCTGTACGGATTTTTAACACCTGAAAAACTCGAATTATTTAAGATATTAAAAGGTGTTTCTGGAGTTGGACCTAAAACAGCTATGGGTTTAGCGGTGGCTGGTTCTCTTGAGAAATTAAAAGATTCATTAGAGAAAGGAGAATTGCCTGAGGATGTTAAGGGAGTTGGAGTGAAAAGACTACAGAAGATACTTTTGGAAATAACAGGAAAGATAAAAGAAGTAAAAAAGGTTAGTCCTAAGAAAATTACTAAAGATGAAGTATTTGATGCTTTGACAGCTTTAGGTTTTAACAAACAAGATGTAGCTGATGCCATTAGTCAGATTCCTGAAGATGTTAAAGGAGCGAAAGAAAGACTAAGAGAAGCTTTAAGGTTGTTAGGAAAATGAGCATTAAGACAACAATTAGAAAATTACTTCCTAAAAATTTAATCAATCTATATCATTTGGGATTAGCTTTTTTGTCAGCTTTAATTTACGGTTTTCCTTCACGAAAAATAAAAGTGATAGGAATTACGGGAACTAATGGCAAATCAACTACATTAAATATTGCTTCTAAAATTTTAGAAACTAATGGTTTTAAAGTAGCAGCTTTAACTTCCATTATGTTTAAGATAGGAAAGAAAGAGGAAGAAAACAAATTAAAGATGACGATGCCAGGAAGATTTGTGATTAATAAGTTTTTGAGCGATGCGGTTAAGGCTAAATGTGATTATGCTTTTATTGAAACAACATCAGAGGGAATAGTACAGAATCGTCACAGGTTTATAGATTTCAAAACAGCCGTAATTACTAATTTAAATCCTGAGCACATTGAATCTCATGGTGGATTTGATAATTACAAAAAAGCCAAAGGAAAGTTCTTCAATGATGTTAAGGGGACTCATATTGTTAATATTGACGATAAGCATGCTCCTTATTTTTTAGAATTTAAAGCTGATAAAATCATAACTTACGGAATTAAAAATGAATTAGCAAATATTAGAGGAGAAAATATTATTGCTAATTCCAATGGTTCAACTTTTAGTGTAGATGGAATTAATTTTAATTTAAAGATTTTGTGCGATTTTAATATTTATAATGCCCTAGCGGCAATTGCAATTGCTTCTTCAGAAGGAATTATTGTTGAAAATTGCAAGAGAGGAATTGAAGTAGTCAGTCAGATCGCAGGAAGAATGGAAAAAGTAATAGCAACTCCTTTTGAAGTTTTTGTTGATTATGCTTTTGTTCCCGAGGCTTTAGAAAAAGTTTATCAATTTGTAAAGCCAAAGAACGGGAAGCTTATCTGCGTTTTAGGTTCTTGTGGTGGAGGAAGGGATAAATGGAAAAGGCCTGTTTTGGGTGGATTAGCTAATCAATATGGAGACGTTGTCATTATTACTAATGAAGACCCATATGATGAAAAACCAGAAGATATTATTGATCAAGTTAGCGTGGGAGTTAAGGATAAAGAAAAATTAATTAAGATTTTTAATAGAAGAGAAGCAATAAACAAAGCAATATCATTAGCTAAAGAAGGGGACGTAATTGTTGTTACAGGAAAAGGATGTGAGCCTTGGCTTTGTTGGGAGGGAGGAAGAAAAGAAGCTTGGGATGATAGAAAGATAGTCAGAGAAGAATTTAGTAAAATAATGCAAGAAATATAGATTTCTTGACACAAAGCTCTTTTTAGGTAGAATAGAAATGTCTTATGAATATACATATAGCTTTAACAGGAGAGCCAGTTTTTAGATTTTTGGGAATAAACTTTACCAACACTTTTGTTATAAGCATATCTATAGCAGTTTTTATTATCATCTTTTTTCTCTTTGCATTTAGGAAAAGAGAGATTATTCCTGGTAAAATGCAGAACTTTTTTGAATTTATTTTAGAAACAATCTTCTCTCTTTTTGATGGAATGACAGGAGACAGTAAAAAGACGGAAGAAATTTTTCCTTTAGCAGGAACATTGTTTATTTTTATCTTATTAAATAACTTATTAGAAGTACTCCCCGGATTGGGGATTTTTCATTTCTTAAGATCGCCTAGTTCAGACATTCACTTTACCTTGGCTTTAGCGATTTTTTCAATGGTTTTTATTCATTATACGGCAATCAAGAAATTGGGAGGGATTGAATATTTTAAAAAGTATATTAAATTTGAAAGTCCGATTATGTTTTTTGTAGGAGCTCTTGAGGCGATGGGAGAAATTACCAGAACAATGTCATTGGGAATTAGGTTATTCGGAAACTTATTTGCGGGAGAAATATTGCTAATGATTATATCCTTCATGGTTCCTTATATAGTTCCGCTTCCGTTCCTAGGTTTGGAGATTTTCGTTGGATTTATTCAAGCATTAGTATTTTCATCATTAATAACAGTATTCTATGTCACAACCACAGCCGAAGAAGGGCACTAATATTGGATACGCGCTTTCAATGGGAAGTCAATTAGGATTTTTAATTGCTTTTCCTTTAGTAATTTGCGTATTAATAGGAGTAATGATAGATAAGAAACTGAATACTTTTCCCTGGTTCCTTTTATTGATGGTGTTGGTGGGAATAGGATTAACAGTTGTTGATGTATATAAAGTAATAATTCCTTTTTTGGAAAAAAGGTCGGTTAATATAAATAATAAAAAATAATTTAAATAAAAATATGGAATCATTAACAGCAATTGCAGCTGCATTGGCTATCGGTTTAGGAGCAATTGGACCGGGCCTAGGTATTGGTATGATTGGATCAAAAGGTTCTGAAGCTATCGGAAGAAATCCAGAAGCAGCTTCAAAAGTTCAAACAGGTATGATTTTGGCTATTGCCTTCGCTGAAGCTATCGCCATTTATGCATTAGTAGTGTCTTTAATTATATTATTCGTCTAATTAAAAAATAATGAGCAGTGTAGAAATAGATTGGAAAATATTAGTAGGCCAAATAGTTAACTTTGCCATTCTATTTTTTATTCTTAAAGCCTTTATTTATAAGCCTTTTCTTAATCTTTTGAAAACAAGAAGAGAAAAGATAGAGGAGGGAATTAATAAATCTGTTGAAGCCGACAAAGAACTTTCAAAGATAGGAGAAATGAAGGTAGATTTAGAAAGAATCAACGAGGAAGAAAAAAAGAAAGTTTTAATTAGGGCAGATGAAGAGGCAAAAAAAAGATTAGAAGAGGCGAATAAAAAAGCAGAAGAAGAAAGGTCTGCTATTTTAGCAAAAGCGCAAAAAGATGCAGAAGTTTTAAAAGAATCTGAAAAAGAAGTAACTAAGAAAAAGACAATTGAAAATGCTTTTTCTTTAGCAGAAAAGCTTTTAAAAGAAAATATTGACGAGAAGAAAGGAAAACAAATTGCTGAAGATTTTTTAAGCAAACTTAAGATATGAAGATAGAAAAAGAAATTTCATCTTGGGCTCGCGCCCTATATCTCTCGCTTGAGGAGCACCCAGAAGATGCCAAGAAGCTTTTTGCTAATCTTAAAAAATCATTAGATAAAAAATCTGTTTTTATTCCCGCAATAATTAAAAAGCTTAAAAGAATGTATTTGAAAGAAAAAAGGGCAGAATTGTTTTTAGCTCAAGAATTCAGTGAAAAAGAAAAAGATGAAATTAAGGAAAAAATAAAAGATATCGTTAAGGGAATTGAAAAAGTCGACGATGTTTTAGATGAAAGCCTTTTAGCTGGTTTTCGTTTAAAAACAAAAGACGTGTTAGTTAAGGCTTCAATGAAAGATGTTTTGTTGAAGTTAAAAAACAAAATATATGGATATAATTGAACAATTTAAAAAACAATTAGAAGGATTGGATGTTTCTCCAGAGATGGAAGAGGTGGGTGAAGTTATCGAGATTAAGGACGGAGTTGTTAAGATTTCTGGACTTAAGGGAGTCGAGAATTTTGAGATGATTGAATTTGATGGAGCTAATGTTATGGGATTGGTTTTGAACTTGGAAGAGTACGAAGTCGGTGCTGTAATTTTAGGAAGTGACAAAAATATCAAAGAAGGAACAACAGTAAAAAGGACTAAAAAGGTTTTCTCCGTGCCGGTGGGAGAGGGACTTTTGGGTCGTGTAGTTGATCCTTTAGGAAGGCCATTAGATGGTAAGGGTGAAATCAAAGCTAAAGATTTTTTACCTTTGGAAAGAAAAGGACCTTCAGTTATTGAAAGGCAGCCGGTAACAAAACCTTTGCACACTGGAATTAAAATGGTTGATGCTTTGATTCCGATTGGTAGAGGACAAAGAGAATTGATTATCGGAGATAGAGGACTAGGAAAGACTGCAATTGCATTGGATGCAATCATTAATCAGAAATATGAAAAGAATAGGCCATTCTGTATTTACGTTGCTTGCGGACAAAAGAAAGCAAAGGTTAGAAGATTGATTGCTACTTTAGAAAAAGAAGGAGCAATGGAATACACAACAGTTGTTTGTGCTTTTCCTGATGATCCAGCTAGTTTTATTTATTTAGCTCCTTTTGCCGGAGCAACAATTGGAGAATATTTCAGAGACAACAAACAAGATGCTTTAGTTGTTTATGATGATTTAACTAGACAAGCTTGGGCATGGAGAGAAATTTCTTTAATTTTAAGGCGTCCACCAGGTAGAGAAGCTTATCCCGGCGATGTCTTCTATCTTCACTCAAGACTTCTTGAAAGAGCAGCTATGATGAGTAATGAAAAGGGAGGTGGTTCTCTAACTGCTTTGCCAATTATTGAAACTCAAGCAGGAGATATCTCTGGATATATTCCAACTAACGTAATTTCTATTACTGATGGTCAAATATTCTTGGATTCAACTTTGTTTAGAAAAGAACAAAAGCCAGCTATTAATATTGGAACATCTGTTTCAAGAGTAGGTTCAACTGCTCAAATGAAGGCAACTAAAAAAGTTGCTGGAAGATTGAAGCTTGATTTGGCTCAATTCCAAGAACTAGAAAGATTTTCAGAATTTACTGAAGAATTGGATCCTCAAACTAAAAAGACAATTGAAAAAGGTAAAAGAATGAGAATTCTTTTAAGGCAATTTGATTTGAAGCCTCTTCCGATTGAAAAAGAAGTTATCGTTATTTTCACCGGAGTTAATAGCGATATTGAGGAAGTTCCGATGGACAAAATCAGTGAATTTGAAGAAGAAGTTTTGAAAATTGTTCAATTAGAAGCTCCTCAAATATTAAAAGAGATTAAGGAAACAGGAGAGATGAGCGATAAAAACAAAGAAAGCCTCTTAGATTTAATAAAGAAAGTTAAAAAGAACTATGGAGCTTAAAGAAGTAAAAGCTAAAATAGGTTCAGTCAAGAATATTTCCGAGATAACTAGTGCTATGGAGACTTTCTCGGCTTTGAAAATGAAGAAAACTCAAAAGAGGTTTTCTGAATCAAAGTCCTTTGCTGAAGAAATGGCTAGAGTATTAAAGAATATGAGAAAGGATTTAAAAGAGCACAAGTCTGTCTTTTTTGAAGAAAGACCAGTGAAAAATATTCTTGTTTGTGTCGTTGCTTCTGATCGCGGTTTTTGTGGATCTTTTAATGCTGGTATTTTAAAGTTTGCCGATAAAGAAATTGCAAAGATAAGAGAGGAGGGAGAAGTAGAAATTATGCCTATTGGTAAAAAAGCAGTTAAGCATTATTTAAAAAAAGAAAGAATTAGGTATAGTTTTTCTGGTGTCGGTGATTATTGGGAGTTTAAGCAGACCAAAGAAATATCAGACTTTTTAATTAAGTCATTTTTGGAAAATAAATATCAAAAAGTATATATTTTCTATACCCATTTTCAATCTTCTTTTATTCAGAAGCCTTCATTGGCACAATTATTTCCCATGGAAGACAAAACAGTTGAGAATTTCTTAAAGAAAGAAGAGGAAATGAGCGGAGGTCATAGTGCTAATTATTTATTGGAGCCATCTCCGGCAGTAATTTTAGATGAAGTTATACCTGTTTTTGTTGAATATTTAATCTATCAGTTTATTCTTTCAGCTAACACTTCTGAACATTCAGCTAGAATGATGGCAATGCGTAATGCATCAGATAATGCAAGAGATTTATTAGAAGGATTGAGGTTAGCATATAATAAGGCAAGGCAACAACAAATAACTTCTGAGGTTTGTGAAATATCATCGACCAAAGAGGCAATGGAATAAAAAATAAAAAATATATGGCAAAAATAATACAAGTTATTGGGCCGGTGATAGACGTCGAATTCGAAGAAGGGCATGTTCCCGCCTTATACACCGCGCTTACAATCAAAGAAAAAAACCTTGTTCTAGAAGTAGAGCAAGAGTTGGGCGAGGGCAAGGTAAGATGTCTCGCTATGGGCCCAACAGAGGGCTTAAAAAGGGGACAATTAGTCGAGGATACTGGTAAACCAATTGAGGTTCCAGTTGGCAAAGAAGCTTTGGGAAGATTATTGAATGTTTTAGGAGAACCAATTGATAATGCTGGAGAAATCAAGGCTGGCAAAAGAGAGCCTATCCACAAAAAAGGACCAGAATTAAAGGATCAAAAATCAGAGATTGAAATTTTGGAAACTGGAATTAAAGCAATTGATTTATTATGTCCACTACCTAAAGGAGGGAAGGTAGGATTGTTTGGTGGTGCTGGAGTAGGTAAAACAGTTTTGATTCAAGAGCTTATCACTAACATTGCTAAATTCCATAATGGATATTCAATTTTTGCTGGTATCGGAGAAAGATCTAGAGAGGGTAATGATATTTTTGGAGAAATGAAAGATGCAGGTACTCTTAAAAATACTTGTTTGGTTTTTGGACAAATGAACGAAACTCCTGGAGTCAGATTGAGAGTTCCTTTTACCGCCTTAACTATTGCTGAACACTTTAGAGACGTAGAAAAGAAAGATGTTCTATTATTTATGGATAACATTTTTCGTTTCGTTTTAGCTGGTTCAGAGGTGTCAGCTTTATTAGGAAGAATTCCTTCTCAAACTGGATATCAACCAACCCTATCTTCCGAGGTCGGATCGTTACAAGAAAGAATTACTTCAACTGAAGACGGTTCAATTACTTCAGTCCAAGCTATATATGTTCCAGCTGATGATTTGACTGATCCAGCTATCGTTGCCACCTTCTCTCATCTTGATTCATCACTTGTATTGTCTCGTGCTATTGCTTCGCTTGGTATTTTCCCAGCCGTAGATCCATTGGAATCAACCTCATCATTATTGAATCCAAGAGTTGTCGGAGAGAGACACTACAAGGTTGCAACTGAAGTTAGAAAAATTCTTCAAAGATACAAAGAGTTGCAAGATATTATTGCTATTTTAGGAATTGAAGAGTTAGCTGATGAAGACAAGATTGTGGTTAGCAGAGCCAGAAAGATTCAGAAATATTTATCTCAGCCATTCTCAGTTGCTGAAGTTTTCTCAGGTATTCCTGGAACATATGTTAAAATTGAAGAAACAATTGAAGGATTTGAAAAGATTGTTTCTGGAGAATTGGATCACAAGTCAGAAGAAGCTTTCTTTATGAAAGGAAATATTAATCAAGTTATTGCATGAAAGTAGTAATATTAACACCGGAAAAGAAAATATTTGAAGGAGAGGCAGAGATGTTGACCGTGAATGCTCGCTCGGGTCAAATTTCAGTTTTATCAAATCATGCTCCTTTGGTTGCCGCTGTTGATACTGGAAATATTATTTTAAAGACGAAAGAAGGTAAGAAAGTTTTTGAAAATGAGAGAGGAGTTTTAAAAACTAGAGATAATCGAACCAGTTTGCTTCTGAGGAAGTGTAGAGAGAAATAGAGAACGGGGCTAGGCCCCGTTTTTGTAATTTTATTGAATTTGAAGTATATTGAATGCATAATAAGATTGAATAAAAATACTATGAAAATACAGGAAATATTTGATTTAGCGATACAGATGGGGATTGATTCTGACTTTAGAGGCAAAGAAGGAGTTGTTAAGGTTTTAAATAGAAAAAAGAAAAAATATGAAGCTTTGTCTCCCGAAGCTAAAGAAGAATTTGATCAGGAGGCTTTAACTAATCCTTATTTAGATACCAGGATTTATAATATTGCTGAAGATAAAGAAATTAAAAAGATTTTAGTAGGAATTGATATTGATACTTCTGAATTATTATTAGCTAAACAATTAGGAGATATCGATTTGGTTATGGGCCATCATCCAATAGGAAGAGGACTAGCTAACTTAGCTGATATTATGGAAATGCAGGCTGATGTATACAATCATTATGGTGTACCAATTAATGTTGCTGAGGGTCTTAATTCTCCAAGGATAAGTGAGGTAGCAAGGGGAGTTAGTGGTTCTAATCATCAGAAATCAGTTGATGCCGCTCGCATTCTAGGAATTAATTTTATGAATGTTCATACTCCGGCTGATAATTTAGTTGCTAGATTTTTAAATAATTTAGTTGAAAAAGAAAAACCAGAAAGAGTAGAGGACTTAATAGATTTATTAAAAGAAGTTCCTGAATACAAAGAAGCAATTAAGATTGGTGTTGGGCCTAAGGCTATAACTGGAAAACCTGATAGTAGATGTGGAAAGATTGCAGTGACAGAAATTACTGGAGGAACAGAAGGTTCTCCTAAATTATTTGAGAAAATGTCTCAAGCAGGAATAGGAACTACCTTAGCAATGCATGCTTCAGAAGAACACAGAAAAGAAGCAGAAAATGCTTGCATTAATGTTGTTATCGCTGGACACATTTCTTCTGATTCTTTAGGTATGAATTTGTTCTTAGATGAATTAGAGAAAAAAGGAATTGAAATTGTTTGTTCTAGTGGTTTAACAAGATTTAAAAGATTTTAATTAAGATTTGAATCTTATCATTTGAACCAACATGAAAAAGCATCAAAAGATTAAAAATGTTCGAATAATTAATATTAATTTCATAAATATATGAGTTTTGAACAGCCTAATTTTGAAAAAGAAGAAAACCTAGAAAATGAAGTTGAACAAAAAGAAAAAGAAGCCGCTTTTAAGGAGAGGGTTATTGATTTTTTAAAAAAGCGTGAACGATTTCTTTCTCCTGAAGATAAAGTCATCCCTAATAGTGGAGACAGAGAAATGATATTAATAAATAGAGAAGCTTTGCTTAATCAGGCAAAACAAGAAAATTATCTAGGGCATTCTGATATTTCAGGTGAATATGATGGGGAGGAAGTAATACAAGAATCTTCTTCTATTAGTGAAACTATTGATAATGACATACTTCATTTATTAGAAAATTTTAAAGATACCAACATAAAGGAGGAAGCTTTAAAGGAGCTTCAGGAAGAAGCGATAAGTATTTCTGAAACGCTAGGCCAGCTTATGGAGAATAATCCCAAATTTATCACAGAGCACAATAAAAACTCTAAAAGAAATCCAAAGTTTGAAAAAACAGAAGAATTTAAAAAAGCTTACGAATTTGCAAAGAGTAAGTATGCCTCTGTGCCTTATGGAGAGCAAACCATAAATAAGTTGAACTTGGACATAGAAGAGGGTAATTATTCTGATATTTTGGAGATATATCAAAATAGAGATACGACAGTATAGCGCTTTTTGGCGAAGTTGTATTTTGGGATAAATTTAAACAATGATTATTAAAAAGGTTCCAAGTTTGTTCCATTTCCCGAGCAAATTAATCTATAAGCGACTTAATCATGTATCCATCTTTGAGTTTGTATCCTAATTTTTCTTTGTAGTAATTCCTTGCTCCTATTCCAGAGATGATGGCTATTTTATTTATTCTAAATTCTTCTTTAGCTATCCTTTCAGCTTCTTTTATCATTTGTTGTCCTAGTCCTTTATGTTGAACTAGAGAATTTTGTTTTGATATTGAAGCAGCTTGACCGTAAACATGGACTTCTCTGGTAATCGCTGAATCTTTTAAAACAGGAATAACATTTTCATTATTTGAATTTATTCTTAATCTTAAAAGAGAGTAAATGTTTTTTCTTTCTTTGTCTTCAAAGCTCAAGAATATTTCCTTTCCATTAGAAGCATCGTAGTCTTCTCTCATTAAACATATTTTATCGTTGCTTTTTGAATCTTTTATTTCTCTACATCTAATACACTGGCAGTGCCAGTTTTCTTTTTCTGCCTCAATATCAATTATTTGTCTTAAGTTTGATATTTTTGCTCCTCCTTCAACGATTAAGGGTGAGGGGATATCTCTGACAATTCTTTCTATTCTTACATATCTAGGAATTAGTTTTTTAATTGATTTTATCGTTTCAATTAATTCTCTTTCTTTATATGGTTTGTATTGTTTTTTAAGATACAGATTATATAGTGGAGCCTCTTTAACTAGAGCGCAGGGATATATTTTAAGGGAATCTGGTTTAAAGTTTTGATTGTTAAACAATTCTTTAAACATTTTAATATCTTTTTGAGGATTTGATTTGGGCAAATTAAGCATCATTTGATACGCCACTTTAAACCCAGCATTTTTTAATAGTTCCGTTGCTTTTATTGTTTCTTTGATTCCATGGCCCCTTTTATTGAATTTCAAAATATCATCATAGATTGATTGAACTCCTAATTCAATTTTAGTTGATCCCAATCTTCTCATTTCAATTATTTCTTTTGAATTAATATAGTCAGGTCTAGTTTCAAAAGACATTCCGATAATTCTACATTTAGCTTTTTCATTTTTCTTTTGAGCTAATTCTAGTTCTTTCCATAGTTCATCAATCTTTTTTGTTCTAAAGTTTTCTTTTTTATTTTTCTGATTATTAGCTGCTTCAAAGCACTTTTTCACAAACCATATTTTATATTTCAAATCATAGAAGGACCAAGTTCCTCCAATCATTCTTAATTCAATCTTATCAGTTGTGTGCCCAGACATATCTAAAACTTCTATTCTTTTTTGAGTTTGTAAATATGGGTCAAAGTTTAATTTTTTAGCTCTTTCAACGGCTGGTTCGCCAGAAAGATAGCTTTTAGGGATGTCAGTTTCAGAAGGACAATAAAGGCATTTTCCTGGACATTCATATGGCTTAGTTAAAACCGAAACATTGACTATTCCCGATAATGATCTAACTGGTCTAGTTTTTAGTAATTTTTCTATTTTTTCACTCTTTTTAATTCTTTTTTTAAAAATTAGATTGTGGTAAGATTGTAATAAAGAGATATTGGAAGGGCAGGAAACCTTGTATTCCTTAGATATTTTCCTTTTTGCCGACGATAAATCTTTCTGGGTTTTAGTCCCTAATTTAAGTAATTCTTTAATTATTAATTCGTTTGTTTTCATGAATAGTAAATATGCTAAAAAAATATTAGATAAGACTGTTTTGGATTATAACAGTATTGCTGATAAATATTCAAGAGTGAGAGAAAAGGACTGGAAAGAGTTTAATTTTCTTTTTGATAAATATCTTTTACAAAATGATAAGGTTTTAGACTTAGGATGTGGTAATGCTCGTTTCTATCAAGCTTTTAAAAATAAGAATGTTGATTATCTAGGAATAGACGTTTCTTCTAAGTTAATCGAAATTGCTAAAAATAATCATCCAGAGGGAAGATTTGAAGTTTCTTCTATTAATTCTATTCTAAGCAATTCTTTTGATAAGGTCTATAGTATTGCTGTTCTTCATCATATTCCTTCTCGTGAATTACGTTCGAATTTTCTAAAGGAAATGAGAAGAGTTTTAAAAGACGATGGATATTTAGTTTTAACAGTTTGGAATTTAAAAAATAAAATAAAAAAAAGAAATTTTCTTGATTGGTTTAGATTAGACAAGGGCGATGTTTTTCTTCCATGGTATGGAAGTCATGACACATATTTCCATTGTTTTAATTTAGAAGAATTGATACAATTAGCTTCAGAAGTTGGATTTGATATAATTGATAAGGGAGAAATATTAGTTGGAGAAAAACCTTATTCTAATTTCTATATTGTCGGAAGAAAAATTAAATAATAATATATGGCAAAAAGAAAACAAGATATCGAGGTTAAATATAATATAGTTGTCTCTGGTGCTGCTGAGGTTGGGCACTGTTGTGAAAAAATAGAAGAGATATCAAAAGAAATTGGAAGAGAAATTGCTAGACAACAGCACACTTTAGTTAGTGGGGCAACAACTGGTGTTCCATACTTTTCAGCTGTTGGTTGTAATGAAGAGGGAGGGTTTAATATTGGTTTTTCTCCAGCTGCTTCTGAAAAAGAACATTTAAAAGCATATAAACTTCCATTAGAGCCCTTTAATATTATGATCTATACTGGAGCCGATTATGCTGGACGTGATATTATTATGACTAAATCAGCCGATGCCGTAATCATTGTTTGTGGAAGAATAGGAACTTTGCATGAGTTTACAACTGCAGTTGAAACCAAGAAGATTATTGGTATCCTCGAAGGAACCGGGGGAATGGCGGATAAGATTAGAGGTCTTGCTGAAAGTTATTGTAAGGTATCAAAGCAAATTATCTATGATAGGGATCCTAAATCTTTGATTAAAAAAGTAATTAAAGAAATAGAGCATCAAAAAGGTGATAATTCAAAAATACTTGATAAATAATATGGCAATAAAAAAGAAAGTTGTTAAAAAACCAACAAAGAAGATTGTTAAAAAGGTTATTAGAAAAGAAAAAAAGATTGGAAAGATTACTCATTATTTTGATAAAATTAAAGTAGTGGCAATTAAATTAAGCGATAATTTATCTATTGGAGACACGATTAGAATCGTCGGGGGAGAGAATACTGATTTTAAACAAAAAATTGTTTCAATGGAGTTTATGGGCGAAAAATTAAAAAAAGCTAAAAAAGGAAAAGAGATAGGAATAAAAGTAAAAGATAGGGCTAGAGAGGGATACAAAGTTTTTAAAATATGAAATTCATAGCTGATTTCCATATTCATTCAAAATACTCTAGAGCAACAAGCGGACAAACAGACTTGGAAAACATTTCTAAGTGGGCGGAAATTAAAGGAGTTAAGGTTATTGCCACAGGGGATTTTACTCATCCGCAATGGATTAAAAGTATTAAAGAAGAATTAAAGCCGGCTGAACCTGGCTTATTTCAATACAAAAATTCTAATACTAGATTTTTATTAACCACAGAAATTAGTTGTATTTATTCTAAAAAGGAAAAGACGAGAAAAATTCATCTTATCGTTTTATCTCCCTCAATAGAGATTTCAGAAAAGATAAATGAAGAATTATCTAAAATAGGTAATTTAAAATCTGATGGTAGACCAATATTAGGTCTTGATGCTAAAGAACTAGTTAAAATTGTTTTAAATATTTCTTCTGATTGTATGGTTATTCCAGCTCATTGCATGACTCCTTGGTTTGGATTATTTGGTTCTAAATCAGGATTTGATTCAATGGAAGAGTGCTTTGAGGAATTATCATCTTCAATCTATGCGGTTGAAACTGGGTTATCAGCTGATCCTTCAATGCTTTGGAGAATACCTGATTTAAGGAATATGGCCCTTATTTCTAATAGTGATGCTCATAGTCCAGAAAAGATTGGTCGAGAAGCTAATGTTTTTGATACCAACCTAGATTATTATTCAATTATTAATGCGATTAAAACCAAGAAAGGTTTTTTAGAAACGATAGAATTTTATCCTCAAGAAGGGAAGTATTATGGAGACGGACATCGAGCTTGTAATATTTATATGGATTCCAAAGATTCATTAAGATATAATGAGATTTGTCCTATTTGTGGAAAGCCTTTGACTGTTGGAGTGATAAACAGGATTGAAAAGTTGGCCGACAAGCCAGAAGGATTTATTCCAGATAATGCAATTCCTTTTAGAAGCATTGTTCCTTTGAAAGAAATAATCGGAGAAGCCTTAGGTCTTGGTTCGGGAACTAAAGGAGTTGATGCTGAATATCAAAAATTAATTAAGGCGTTTAAATCAGAATTTAATATTTTGTTAGAAATTCCTTTTGAGGAACTTAAAGAAGTTGTTTTTAGTGATATTGTTGAGGGGATAAAGAGGGTAAGAGAGGGTAAGGTGAACATATCTCCTGGATTTGATGGAGAATATGGAAAAGTTAAAATATTTTCTGAAGTGGAGAAAAGAGAAGCAATAAGGCAGAAGACCTTGTTTTAGAAGTTAATAGGTGATAATCTTTTATTATAATAATAATTAAACAAATATATGGACTTTTTTATAATAATAGTCATAATCATAGCGATTATTTTGATTTCAATTAGGCAAATTAATCAATATGAGAATGGGATTTTATTTACCTTGGGAAAGTTTACTAGAATCATGAAACCGGGTTGGAATATTGTTCTTCCTGTTATTCAATTTTACAAAAAAGTAGACATGAGAGTTAAGGCGGTAAATGTTCCCGATCAAGAAGCCATAACTAAAGACAATATTTCAGTTAAAGTCAACGCTGTTATTTATTATAAAATAAATTCAGCCGAAAAAGCAATATTGGAAGTCGAAGATTTTTATTATGCTGTTTCTCAATTAGCCCAAACAACAATGCGTAATGCAGTTGGTCAGGTTGAATTGGATGAGCTTTTATCTCAAAGAGCTACGGTTTCTGACAATATCAAGGAAATCATTGGAGAATCAGCTAATAATTGGGGAGTTAAAGTTGAAAATGTTGAGTTGAAAGATATTACTTTGCCTGAAGAAATGAAAAGAGTTATCGGAAAACAAGCTGAAGCAGAAAGAGAAAAAAGAGCTGTAATTATTAAAGCAGAAGGTGAGGTAGTTGCTGCTGACAATATGTCCAAGGCCGCTAATATTCTTGCTCAATCTGATGGAGCCCTACATTTAAGAACATTACAATCAATTAATGATGTTAGTTCGGATCAATCTAATACAATTATTTTTGCGATACCATTGGAAGTTTTAAGGGCATTTGAAAGGTTTGGCAAAAAAGAATAATTAAAGACCGGGATTGCCCCGGTTTTTTATTTTAAGTATTTTATCTTATTTCTATTGTGCTCTTCTAGTGTTTTGGCCCAAATCGTTGTTCCGTCTGGAGCAGAGAGATAATAGTAATAATCTGTTTTAGTTGGATAAACAGCAGCAATAATACTATCTATGCCTGGATTACTAATTGGACCCAAAGGAAGTCCATCGTTTCTATATGTATTATATGGAGAATTAATTTGAGTATCTTTGGTATATACCTTTGAATTTTCATTCCCCTGAGCGTAAAGAACCGTAGCATCAACTTGTAATCTCATTCCTTTATCTATTCTTTTCCAAAGAATTCCCGAGACAACTTTTTTATCTTCCGTGGTTTTAACTTCTTTTTCTATTATTGAAGCCATGGTAATTATTCCAAATAATGTTTTATTCTGTCTTTTGATTTCATTCTTTAAGTCTGGGGTTATTTTTTCATCAAAATTCTTTAGCATTTTATTAACAATGCTATTTATATTATCTGTTTTATCAATATAGTAAGTGTCAGGAAAAAGGTATCCTTCAAGACTTAAATTTTTTGGTTTATCAGAAAGGAAGCTAAAACTATCTATGTTAACAGATTCATTTTCTCCAGTTGGTTTTCCTGTGATAGTGTAAAATTCTTTTTCTGTAGTTACTCCTTTTTCTTCAAGATATTTAGCAATATCTCTTAAATCCCAACCCTCGATAATAGTTATTTTTTCTTTATTTATTTCTCCGTTGGTAAAAATATTTATTATCTTCGATATGCTCATCTGTGAAGAAAGAAGATACTCACCAGCTTGTATTTTAGTATATTTACCAGAAATGGCTGCATAAATAATAAAAGTATATTGATCTTTGATTATTTTTTCTTCTTTTAAGTTTAGAGCTATTTTTTTGACTGTCTGGCCTTTTTCAATAGTAAATAGTTTGGCTTCGACTCCTTCATTAGAAGCAGAAAAAAAGGAATTAATCAAAAAAATAACTAAAAATAAGCAAAAGATAGAAAAAAGGTAAATGATAAGTTTATTTATTTGCATAGATATATCATATTTTACAATTGCAGTCTTGACAAGTGCAGAGCAGAGAGTATAATTTAATCGTAAATATGGAAAGAAATACTACAAAACAGTTATATACGATTGTAAATGTCTGCACCAAAAATGGGGTATGGTTTTTGGCTATGATTTCAAATAAAAATAAAGGGAGGGGAAATTAAACATAATTAATAAGATTATAAGACAAAATCCTCTCCCCAAAAATGGAGAGGATTTCTGCTTATAAAACAAAAATATGATAAAAACATTTTACTTAACAAGAGAAGGTCTAGAGAAAATAAAGAAAGAATATGAAGACTTAAAATCGCTTCAACGGAACGAGATTTTAGAGTCGGCTCCTTCAATGCTTGAGGGTGATGCTTTAAATCCTGATTATTCATTTTTTAAGGAAAATTTAGAAGAGCTCGAAAAAAGAATTGAAGAATTAGATAATATTTTAAAGAATTATAAGATTATTAGAAAACCAGGAAAATCAGAGCAAGATAGGGTTTCTTTAGGAGCTAAAGTTGTTTTAAAAAATGATTCATCTAATCACGAAGAATATAAGATTGTTGGAACCCTTGAAGCAGATCCTTTTAAAGGGTTAATAAGTGATGAATCACCATTGGGCATGTCTTTTATTGGAAAAAGAGTTGGTGAGTCTATTTCTTTTAATGGTAATAATAACTACAAAATATTAAAGATACAATACGAGGAATCTTAATATGAAAAATAGAACAAAAATATTAATAGGTGTTTTTGTGATACTTAGTCTAGTATCTGTTTTGTGGTTTGATTTGGTTTTCTTGAAACACAATGGAGATACTTTTGAAAAAGAATTAATGAAGGCGGGAGAAACCAGCGATGTGGTTATTGTTTTTAATTCTGGGGGGTGGGGAACAGTTCCTTTTGATCAAGCTTTCGATTTTAATCCCATAATTAATGAAACAAAGGAACTTATTGAAAGTAAAAATTATAAAGTTTCTATTGTCCAATATTACAGAACTCAACAAAACTTTTTTGCTAAAGTTGCTTCATTAAAAGAAACATTGTTTAATTTTCCAGATAGTTCTAGAGTTTTTTCTGATAGAATAGACGAATTTTTAGAAAAGAATCCTAATGATAAAGTAATTATCGCAGGATTATCTAATGGAGCATCTTTTATTGATTCAGCTATGGAAGATTTGAAAGATAAAAAAGATAATGTCTGGGCTATTGAATTGGGTGCTCCTTTTTGGAAAAAAAATACCAAAAGCGAGAACATAATTTCTCTTAATAATCAAGCTGATATTTTAGCCAATGGAAAGTTAGGCCAAATTATTATTTCTTTAATCAAAACACCTTTTATCTGGATATATAATAATATTTCAGGTAATCATATTTCATTAACTCAGGCAATGCATGTTAGAGGGCATGATTATTATTGGCAAGAGGTTAAAGATGATATCACATCTTTTGTTAATAAAGAGTTCTAAAATCGGCTTGTAAGGCCGGTTTTTTTATATTAGAATAAGGGTATGAGTTTTTCAATTAAACAAAAAGTGTTGTTTGGATTTTCCTTGATTTTAGGATTGATTATTTTTATTCAGCTGGGAAAAGTTATTGGCTGGGAAGAGATAGGAGAGGCTTTTTCTGTTTTTACTGGTTGGCAGGGTTTGGTAATTATATTCCTTTCTTTTTTGATTGCGGCTATTGGCAATTGGAGATGGCAGGAGATATTAAAAGATTCAGGAACCAAGGTTTCATTTTTTACTCTTTTTAAAATCTATCTTGGAGGATATTCTATGATGTATCTTATGCCAATCTTGATCTGGGGCGGAGAGGCTTTTAGAGTTTATGGATTAACTAAAGAAAAAGATATTTCTTGGAAAAAAACATTTGCTTCTGTAATTATTGAAAGAATACTTGAATGGACAGCTAATATTCTGATTATCTTTTTGGGGTTAGCCTTCTTTTTGTATAATGTTTATCTTCCTCCTCAAAAATTAGTAATAATATTTGGAGCGTCTCTTACTTTCTTTGTTTTCTGTATTTCTTATTTTTATATCAAAGCATTAGGAAAGAAAAGTATTATTCGTGATATTGTGAAGAGATTCTGGAAGAAAGAGGTAAGTGATGATAATGGTTTTATCTCTGTTGAAAACGATGTTTTTAAATATTTTCAATGGGGAAAAAGTTTTAATAAAGGAGTAGCACTTTCAATATTAAGAGCTCTTGTAATGCAATTAAGAGTTTGGATATTAATAATATTCTTGGGTCATACGATAGGATTCTTTCCATCTTTATCAATTTTAGGATTTTCATATTTATCATCAATGATTCCAATTCCAACCTCACTTGGTTCGCACGAAGCAATTCAATATTATGCTTTTACATCTTTAGGGTTATTAGCTTCAACGGCAACGGTTTTTACATTGATTATAAGAGCAGCTGAAGTAATTGTTTCTAGTATCGGAATGATGTTCCTTTTGAGGACTGGATTTAAATTAGCAGAGAGTAAGATTTTTAATTATGACAAAAGTAAATAAAATAGTTAAGTATCTAATATTAGCAGATATAGCTTTTTGGACAGGGTGGGGATTAGTGAGTCCGGTTTTTGCTATTTTCATTGTCGAAAAAATTCAAGGAGGGACAGCTTTGGTTGTTGGTACAGCTACTGCTGTTTATTGGTTTTTTAGATCTTTACTGGTTCTTCCTTCAGGAAGATTATTAGATAAGTATGCGGGAGAAAAAGATGATTATCTTTTTCTTGTTGCTGGAAATTTTATCTCCACTCTCGTTTTATTTGGATACATTTTTGCTATTTATCCTTGGCACATATATGTTCTCCAAGCTTTTTATGGTATTGGAATAGCAATGGGTTTGTCTGGTTGGCGAGCAATATTTACAAGAAATATTGATAAAGGCAAAGAAGCTAGCGAGTGGGCATTAGACGATACATCGTTAAGTCTTGGAACAGCAGCAGCTGGAATTATCACTGGGGTATTGGTTACAAAGATGGGATATACTATCACTTTTGGTATCGCTGGATTTTTAGGAATTTTAAGTGTATTATTGCTTCTTTGTCTAAGAAAAGAAATTGAGGGAGTTTTTAATAGAAGATTTCACTCTAACTTGAAAGATATTTTTAGAGATAAACAATGAAAAATCAAGAGGTGGCTCAAATTTTATTTGAAATAGGAGAATTCCTTGAATTGCAAGAAATTCCCTTTAAGCCTCAAGCCTATCAACAAGCAGCAATTGCGATTGATAATATGGAAGAGGATATTTTGGATTTGTATAAGAAAGAGGGGATTAAAGGGTTAGAAAAGATTCCAGGGGTAGGAAAAAGTATTGCTGAAAAGATTGAAGAATTTTTGAAGACAGGTAAGGTTAAATATCTTAAGGAAATAAAGAAAGCATCTCCGATTGACTTAGAGGAATTAACTAAAGTTGAGGGATTGGGGGTGAAAAGAATAAAAAAGCTTTGGAAAGAGTTGGGAGTTAGAAATCTAAAAGATTTAGAAAAAGCACTAGACGATCACAAGATTGCTCCTTTATTTGGTTTTGGAGAGAAGATGGAACAAAATATTCTAGAATCAATTCAATTCTTAAAACAGGGAAGAGGCAGATTTCTTTTACGAGAAATTATCCCTGAAGTGGAACGTATTTTGGAAAAGTTTAAGAAAATTAATGGTGTTGTTAATTTATCAGTTGCTGGTTCAACACGAAGGAGAAAAGAGACGATTGGTGATGTAGATTTTTTAGTAGCTATTAAAGATACAACTGATAAATATTTAGTGGAGAAGATAATGAATACTTTTGTTTCGATGGATGAAGTTATTAAAGTTGTAGGCAAAGGAGAAACTAAATCTTCTATTAGAACCAAAAATGGATTAAGTATGGATTTAAGATTGGTAAGTGAAGGTTCTTTTGGAGCGGCAATGCAATATTTTACTGGTTCAAAAGATCATAATATTGCTTTGCGTCGCATTGCTATAAAGCAAGGATATAAGCTAAATGAGTATGGATTATTTAGAAACGAAAGAAAGATAAAAGGAGAAATAGAAGAGGAGATATATGAAAAACTAGGGATGGATTGGATCCCTCCCGAAATGAGAGAGAATCAAGGAGAAATAGAGTTGGCTACTGAAAAGAAATTACCCAAGTTAATTGAATTAAAAGATATTAAGGGTGATTTTCATTGCCATACTTCTTGGGATGGAGGAGAACATTCAATTAAAGAAATGGCAGAGAAAGCAATTAGTTTGGGTTATGAGTATATAGGAATTGCTGATCATACTCAATCATTAAAGATTGAAAATGGTCTTAATGAAAAAAGACTTCTTGAGCAAAGAAAAGAAATCGATTTATTGAATAAGTCTTTTATTGAAAAAGGAATTGATTTTAAAATACTACAAGGCTCAGAAGTAGATATTTTAAAAGACGGCAGCTTAGATATTAATGATAAAACATTACAAATATTAGACTATGTTTCTGTTAGTATTCATTCTAATTTTAAAATGGGAAAAAGAGAGATGACGAAAAGAATAATTAAAGCGATTGAGCATCCACTAGTTAAAATATTAAATCATCCAACGGGAATGATTTTAGGAAGGAGAGGAGAGTATGAAGTAGATATCGATGAAGTATTAAAAGCAGCTCAAAAAAATAATGTTGCATTAGAGATGAATTCATATCGTTCAGATATAGGATATCAAACAGCAAGATTAGCAAAAGAGATGGGAATTAAATTAACAATTGGTAGCGATGCTCACAATAAGAAAGAATTAGTTGATATGCAATTTGGAGTTTATCAGGCCAGAAGAGGATGGCTAGAAAAGGGAGATGTTCTTAATGCTTTAACATTGGATAAATTAAGCCTTAAAAAATGAATAAAAATCAAGAATTATTTCAAAGAGTTAAAGATTTAGGATTGCCTGATGGTGAATACGCTATTTTTGGTAGTGGCCCTATGGGGATTAGGAATATAAGGGAAATGCACGATGTAGATATTATTGTTTCAGAAAGAGTATATAATGAATATGTAGGCAAGTCAGGATGGAAGATAAAGAATATCTATGAAAACAATGGTTGTTTTAAAGGGCTGAATAATGATGTTCTTGAAATAGAAATGTGGAAGGACTGGTATACTGATTGGGATGTTAACAAATTAATTAAAGAAGCTGAAGTTATTGATGGGTTGTCTTTTGTAAAGTTAGAATATTTAATTAAGTGGAAAAACTTTTTTGGAAGAGATAAGGACTTAAAAGATGTTGAGCTGATAGAAAAGTTTAAAAAATATGAAAAAATATAAATGTTTGGTTTTAATGTCGGGAGGACTTGATTCAATGCTCTCGGCTAAAATATTAAAAGAAGAAGGATTAGAAGTTACGCCTCTCTGTTTTGAGAGCTTCTTTTTTTCTTGTGTTGCAGCTAAAAAAGCAGCTAAACAGATTGGATTAAAATTAAGAGTTGAAGATTTTAGTCGTGAACATTTGAAAGTAATTAAATCTCCTAAACACGGAAGAGGTTCGGGAATTAATCCTTGTATCGATTGTCATTTATTAATGATTAAAACTGCTGGAAAGATTATGAAAAAAGAAGGCTATGATTTTATAGTCACAGGCGAAGTTTTAGGACAAAGGCCAATGTCTCAGAATATTAATTCTCTTAATTTAATTGAAAAAGAATCAGGATTAAAAGGATTAATTGTTCGTCCTTTATCAGTTAAAGTTCTACCTCCTACAATTCCGGAAAAATTAGGAATAATTAAAAGAGACCATTTCTATGATATTTCGGGAAGGGGAAGAGGGAGACAGATTGAATTAGCGAAAAAGTTTAAAATTAAAGAATATCCTAGTCCAGCAGGAGGTTGTATCCTAACTGATCCTAACTATTCTAAAAAGCTATTCGAATTATTTAAAAGAGTTCCTAAATTTACTGGGAATGATGCAGAAGTAATTAAATTTGGTCGAGTTTTTTGGAATAAAGATTTATTAGTGGTTGTTGCTCGAGACGCTAAAGAGTGTATTAAATTAACCAATATAAGAAAAAGAGGGGATGTAGTATTAGAACCTCACAATTTTTCTGGTCCAACTGTATTAGTTCGTAAATACAAAAAATCACCTCAAGAAGAGATGATTGATTGTGGGATTGATTATGTTTATCAATATTCTAAGAATATTCCCGATGATTTTATTTTGAAACTTTTACCTTCTCCAAAACCTTTATAAAGATTTCTGGATTTTCTTCGGCTAATTGAGACAATATCTTTCTATCTAATTCAATGTTGCATTTCTTTAAAGCGGGAATGAATTTACTGTAAGTCATTCCGTTTTCTCTTAATGCAGCATTCATTTTAACGATCCATAATGATCTTTTGTCTCTCTTTTTTACCTTTCTGTCTCTGTAAGCATATGACCATGCTTTCATTAAGGCCTGCTTAGCAGCGATGAATTTAGATTTTCTGCTCCATTTGTAACCTTTAGCCGCTTTAATAACTTTCTTTCTTCTTTTGTGGGCGGCAACACCCCTCTTTACTCTTACCATATGTTTATTTTCCTAATATTTTTCTAATAATCTTAGCTTCTGACGGAGACATTTCTACCATTTTCTTCAAAGATCTTTTCTTTTGAGAAGACTTCTTTGATAAAAGGTGGTCTTGTCCGACTGCTCTCCTCATGACCTTTCCTGATTTTGTTATTTTAAATCTTTTGACTAAAGATTTTCTTGTTTTTGCTTTCATGTTATTTTTTTGAAATAATCATTGATAATCCTTTCGGTTCTTTTTTTAACTCTCTATCAATCTTTATTTCTAATTTAGTTTTTAATATTTCTATAAATTTATTCACCCTTTGAATTCCGAAGTCGGCTAATGATTTTTCTCTTCCTCTTAAACGTAATTCGATGTTTATTTTATCTCCTTTGTTTAAGAATTTTTCAGCAGCGTTAACTCTGGTTAGGATATCATTATCAGAAATATTGAAAGTCAGTCTGATATTCTTTGTTTCTGATTGTTTGCTGCCGGCAAGATTTTTTCTCTCTTTTTTCTGGAGTGAATAGAGATATTTGCCGTAATCTCCTAGCTTACAGATAGGGGGGCTAACCTTATCAGTAACCATAATGAGATCAATGCCTTTTTCTCGAGCGATTTCCAATGCCTGAGGCAAAGTAAAAACGCCCAATTGTTGGCCGTCTTCTGCGACTAGCCTCACTTCATTAACTTTTATTTGATTGTTGTATAATGGTTTGTTCATTATTGTGGAGGTGGCGAGTAATGAGCTCGCGTCCAAATATTATCCGATAATAACTCTACAAGCGTATTCCAATCTATTTTACAAGAATAAAGCTTAAGACTGGAAAGAATGCTTTAGACTCGAATCCTTGTTTTTTAAGTAATACATCTTGGATTAGGAATGTACTACCGGCCTCGCGATTTTAATGCCCTTTACTGCCCAGCGAGAATCGGCAGGAGGACACGCACTAAGCGTATGCTAATGCGGGTTGTTCAAATAAGTTGGCACTTGATTTGAGTTCTCTAAGTTTTACGAGATTTGAGAATACTCGGCTTGCATATTATTTTCAAACACTTGTCGAAGCGAATTCACCCCCTTACATTTAACTCATTTCTTATCTTTCTATCAATTTCTCTTTTCTTGATAGATTCTCTTTTGTCAAACTTCTTTTTGCCTTTGGCTAAGCCAAATTCAAGTTTTATTTTGTGTTTCTTAGTATAAACCGAAATAGGCACTAAAGTCAAGCCCTTTTCTGTTGATTTTTGAAGCAAATATTCTATTTCTTCCTTGTTTAAAAGTAGTTTTCTATCTCTTCTTGGATCGTAGCCTTTATCAGCGTTTTCCGGTTGATAAGGAGGAATATTACCTCCAATCCAGAAAGCCTCGGCTAAACCGTTCTTATCGCGTTTAATGAGGATATAGGTGCCTGAGAGACTGGTGCTTCTTGTTCTTAAACCCTTAACTTCTTGTCCATTCAATACTAAGCCGGCTTCGAACTTTTCGAGGATTTCATAATCAAAATATGCTTTTTTGTTTTCGGCTATACTCATATCTTTATATTATCTGATTTTTATGGATATTGAAAGGAAAGTAACAAATAAAAAAAAGAACGGGGTAATATTTATTGCTTTAAATAACATATTACCCCCTAAAGATTTGCGAATATAGTGTGTATACATAAAGGATATCGCAAATTAACACGATTATCCCTGCAAAAAATACACCACATCCCATAATCTTTTTCACCTTACTCTTCATCATCATTCCTGTTGTAAGAATGATGCTTCCAGAGACGATAAGCACGATGCTTATGATCCCGACGATCAATGTTGTTTCAGCTCCTGTCAAAGTTCCTCACTATATTAGTATGCAATAATATATGATAAATGTCAAGAGTTACTAATTCACAGATATCTGGTAAAGTATATGCATGAATATAAGGGAGGAAATTAAGAATAGCATCTTAAAATCAATTGAATTCCTTGATTATAAGGGGGATTTTTCAGTTAAAGTGTTGAAGTCCCAAAAGTCTTCCTCTGGAGACTATTTTGTTAATATTGCTATGGAAATTGCTAAAAAGGAAGGAAAAGATCCAATGGAAATAGCTAAGAAAATAAAAGATAATATCAAAGGTAAGTATTTTGAAAAGATTGAAGTGATGAGTCCGGGATTTATTAATTTTTTTATTTCAAAGGAGTACTTTTTAAAAGAGATTAGAGAGGCTCTAAAGAGAGGAAATAAGTTCGGACATTTTTCTAAGAAGAAAGAAAAAATACAAATTGAGTTTATTTCCGCCAATCCAACTGGTCCGTTGACGGTAAGTCAAGGAAGGGAGGGTATTTTTGGGGATGTTTTAACCGATGTTTTTAAAAGGTATGGGTTTAATGTTAAAAAATCATACTACATTAATGACCAAGAAAAATTAATTTTAATCCTTGGCCATTCAGTTTTGAAAGATGATGAGGCTGAATATAATGGAGAGTATATTGATAGATTACATAAAAGTATAAAAAGTAAAGATCCTTTTATTGTTGGTAAAAAAGCAGCCAAGATTATTATGCAAAAAATAATCAAGAAGACAATCAGAAAATTAAAGATTAAATTTGATGAGTGGACACAAGAAAGTGTTTTATCTAAAAATAAAGAAGCTGATAAAATATTTAATCTTTTGAAAGATGAAGGATTGATTTACGAACAAGAGGGGGCTGAGTGGTTTATGTCGACAGCCCTGGGAGATGAAAGAGATAGGATGGTTATTAAAAGTGATGGCGAAAAGAATTATTTATTAGATGATATTGCTTATCATAAATATAAATTTGAGAAAAAGAAATTTGATAAAATTATTGATATTAGGGGGACAGATTATTTGTATGATTTCCCAGGATTATTATCTGGAGTTGAAGCAACTTTGCATATAAATAAGTTACAGGCTATTTTTTTACAGTCTGTTGTTTTGGTTGAAGGAGGGAAAACTGTCCGAATGTCAAAGAAGGGAGGAGAATTTATTGTTTTAGATGATTTAACAGATGAATTACCTGTAGATGTTATTAGATTTTTCTTTTTAATGGAATCAGCTGAAAATCATTTAAATTTTGATTTAGACTTAGCTAAAGATATTTCTGAAAAGAATCCAGTTTTTTATATTCAGAATGCTTACGCAAAAATATCAAGAATTCTTAAGGGTTTGAAAAATATATTGGGCATTAGAGAAATTAAAAATGTTGATCTTTTGAATAGTAAAAAAGAAATTGATCTAATGAGACAGATTTTGAGATTTCCAGAAATTATTGAAGATACGGTTCACGATTGCGAAGTCCAGAGAATTCCTCAATATGCAATTGACTTAGTTAACTCTTTTTATAAATTTTATACCAGGTGTTATATCTCAACTAAAGACAAAAAAGTAAAAGAAGCTCAATTAAGTTTAATTGTAATGACAAAAATTGTTCTTAAAAATACTTTAGATTTAATGGGAATTTCAGCGCCAGGGAAGATATAAGATTTAAAGTCTCTATAAAGTGTGATATGATATTTTCAAGATTAATAAATCAATAAACATGAATATAAATCAAAAAGGATTTGCTCCTATTATCATTGTTTTAATAGTTCTAGTTTTAGCTGGAGTCGGAGGAACTAGTTATTATTTAATAAACAAACAACTTTCAAGACAAACAGCTTGTACTATGGATGTTAAGATTTGTCCTGACGGTTCATCAGTTGGACGAACTGGTCCGAATTGCGAATTCGCAGCATGTCCAGAAGCGAAAATAGACGAAACAGCTGATTGGAAGACTTATACAAATACTAAATATGGGTTTGAAGTAAAATATCCTAAAGATTGGCTGTTTGAAAATGAAGAAACAGGAGGTGTTCATAATTTTTTAGATATTCATTTATCTAATAATAAAACTTCTGAAAATCCTTTAAAATGTAATTTTGATTATATAGGATTAGAAATTCAAATTAACCATTCAAAAAATGAAAATGAAAATTTTTCATCATTTGTTAAGCCTCAAATTTCAGAAAAGGTTGGAGGTCTTAGTCCAGCAGGCTCATTAAGTGAGATTAAAATAGATAATCGTTTAGCATTTAAAGTTGATTATTCTGGTTGGAGTAGTCCATGTGCTGGTCCTGGTTATTTTATCGAACAAGATAAAAGTCATTATGTTTATGTCTTCAGTGGTGTTGGTAATAATAACGAAGATGGATTTAAAAAAATTGATCAAATACTTTCTACTTTTAAATTTATCTCTACATCCTCTAATGGTGTTATTTATAAAAAAGACTTTAATGGTTCTGATTTAACTGGAAGGTTATATAAATCTGAAGATAATGGAAAGACCTGGAAAGAAATACTAAAACAATATAAGGGAGAAATTATCTATGCGGTTGACCCTAAAGATTCTAACATTATCTATGCAGGTGATGTTTCGGGCAATATGATGGCAGATGATATGGATATTGATTTATTAAAATCAACGGATGCTGGTGAAAATTGGATAGATATCTCAAAAGGAATTGTTAATCATGCGGACACATTGTATGGTGTAAAATTAATATCAATCGATCAAAATAATTCAAATATTATTAACTTAATCATTAATACTCAAAATGGAAACATTGGTTTAAAATCTTTAGACGGAGGAAATACTTGGACCAATTCAAAAATAGATGAAATATCTATAAAGGTAATATATTTTATCAAAGATAGTTTTAATCTTGGCGAATCAACTTTTAGTGTACAAATAAGTGAAAACAAGATAACTGGAAAAACAAAAACATATAAAATAAACCTTACCGACAAAACAAAAATTTATAATTATTCTAATAATGGAGAGGTTTATTATCAAACATTTTCCGAATTTGCGAATTCAATAATTAATTATAAGAATGATGCTTTTGATACAGGAGATCCTAATTTAGTTTATATTTATGGGGGGTATACAATTAAAGGCATTTTGTTGAATGATGATATAATCGAAGCAATCGAAGTATTTCCGATTATAAATAACCAATAATTGTTTAATAAATAAGCTTTAACATAGTTCGTAAGCCTCTACTAAGAACACCGTTATGCGGTGTTTTTTGGTAGAAAATAAGACTTGCTAATTATTTAATTTATTTTCTAATTTTCAGCTGGGGATAATTCTTTTGCTATGGCTATAAGTGAAAGGTAGTATTAATTAGTAATCCGTAAGAGATTGTTTTTTATTTATGAAACAAAATATGTATATCAAAGGAGTGGGAATGACTAAGTTTGATTATTCTCAGAAATATTGGTGGCAGTTTGCCTACGAAGCAGCAATAGACGCTTTAAAAGATTCAGGAATAGGAATATCTCAAATAGATGCGATTGTTTTTACAGGAATGTCTAGTGCTGCTGGTGGAGAGCATCAAACACACAAAGTATCTTTTTTATCAGGTCTATTTAAAACAAACGTTCCAATCATTGAAGTTCCTTCAGTCTGTGGCGGAGGAGGCGTTGCTTTGTGGGCTGCTTTACATTTAGAAGGTTTTAAAAATATCCTTGTTTTGGCAGGAGAAAAATTGGTTGATAATAAAAGTGAAATTGTCGTTGATTATATCTTGTCAGCGGCAGAAAAAGTAATAGAACAAACAGAGGGACTGCTTTTTCCAGTTCAAAATGCTTTAATCTGGCAGCAATATATGAATAAATACGGAGGGAGTATGGACGATTTATCTTTAATTGCTTTTAAGAATCATACTAATGCAGCTTTGAATCCTAATGCTTATTTTTATAATCGCCCAATGGATTTAGAAAAAGTAAAGAATTCTCCAGTAGTTTCTTCTCCTTTGCGTTTAATGGATTGTTCGCTATCAATTAATGGAGGAGCGGCAGTTGTTGTCTCAACTGAAGCATCTGATATTCAAATTATTGGTTCTGGTTTTGCAACTGATTATATCTTAACTTTTGAAAGAGATGACATTACTCATTTTAAGGCAACTAGATTAGCAGCTAAAGTAGCATATGATCAGGCAGGAATTACTCCGAAAGATATTAATGTTGCTGAAGTCCATGATGCTTTTACTTCCGTTGAATTAATTTCTTACGAAGATTTAGGATTTGCTGAAGAAGGAAAAGGAGGAGAATTAATCAGGTCAGGAAAAATAAATCTAAATGGAGAAATGCCGATTAATACTTCTGGCGGATTAAAAGCTAAGGGCCATCCTATTTCAGCTACTGGCTTAGCTCAGGTTTTTGAAATAGTTAATCAACTGAGAGGCAAATGCGGAGAGCGTCAAGTTTCAAATCCAAAGATTGGCTTAACTCATAATATTGGAGGAGCAGGAGGAAGCGTTACTGTTCATATATTTAAAAAAATATAATATGGTTTTTTATCAATGTTCAAAATGTAAAAAAGTCTGGCAGCAACCAATCGAAGTTTGTCCCGAGTGTTTTTCTCAAACAGAAAAAATAAAAACTGTAAAAGCTAAAGTGATTGGAATTTCTAAGGTTAGTATTTCATCTCTTCCTCATCCCGAAGTTCCATATTTTGCTTTGGTCTTAGAAGATGAATTGGGAAATAAATGGGCTCACAAATCAGTGAAAGAATATGCTATTGGAGAAGAAATTAGTTTTAATCCAGGCTCTGATAATTCAGTTGCTGTTTGGAGAACTAAATACGATATTGCCGACTCAATTGAAAAAGTATTTAGTTTTTTAAATATATCTTTAAATAAAAATTCAAAGATTGTTATCTTACCAGCTTTAGTTTCTCCTAATCATGCATACTTTAGAGAAAATACTTCTCCCGAGTTTCTTGATTCAGTAATTCAGTTTCTTCTTGAAAAGAATATTAAGTTAGAAAATATCAAAATAGCAACTCAGAGTTTTAACGAAGTTCCAATTGAAGGAATGGCTCAGAAGTCAGGATTGCTTGATGTTTGTTTGAAAAATAAAATAATGCCATTGGATTTGTCTAAATTGAATTTTGTTAAGAAAGATAATTTAGAAATTTCAGAAGATGTTTTAAATGCTGATATTGTTTTGAATCTATCAATGATGAAAATGGGAAGGGCCAGCGCTTCGGAAAATATATATCGAATATTAAAGAAAGAAAACTTTGCTTCTTTGAAATATTTACAATCAGAAGAAGACATTGTAAATGAATTAAAAAATAGTCTATCAAATATTGTTACGCTGGGAGAAGCTGATTTTGTACAAAAGCAGAATAAAACTATTGTCTATCCTGGCTTAATTCTAGGCAGCAAAAGTTTCCTTAATTTAGATAGAGTTTTTAATGAAATAATGATGGCAGATAAAATGCCAGAGATTTTAAAAGGAATAGAAATTCAAAATATTGAAATT
Organism: Candidatus Pacearchaeota archaeon; assembly: GCA_035404185.1. Classification (NCBI taxonomy): domain Archaea; kingdom Nanobdellati; species Candidatus Pacearchaeota archaeon. The sequence goes on from DAONGN010000001.1 coordinate 234,921, forward strand.
ACAGGAAGAGATATTAAAGAAGTAAAGTGTATTAATAATTAATTTAAAAATATGTTTAAAGACAAAGTTGTTTTAATAACTGGAGCGTCTCAGGGAATAGGTAGAGTAATGGCCTTAAAATTTGCTTCATTAGGAGCTAAGGTTGCTTTGAATGATATTCCTCAACAAGAAGAAAGCTTAAAAAAGGTGACTGAAGAAACTGGCGGCAAATACTTTTTAGCTGATGTTTCTAAAATGGACCAAGTTGAGAAAATGATGATGGATATTCAAAAAGAATTAGGCGGACTTAATGTTTTAGTTAATAATGCTGGAATAACTAAGGACAGAACCTTAGCTAAAATGACAGTTGAAGAATGGCAAAAGGTAATTGATATCAATTTAACAGGAGTATTCAATTGTTCTAAGGCAGCTCTAGCCCTTCTTATCCCTAGTCAAGGAAATATTGTTAATGTTTCTTCTATTGTTGGACAAAGAGGTAATTTCGGACAAGCTAATTATTCGGCTTCAAAAGCAGGAATAATTGGATTTACTAAATCAGTTTCCAAAGAGTTAGGAAGATTTAATGTTAGGGTCAATGCTGTTGCTCCGGGATTTATTGAAACTAAAATGGCAGAAGCTATTCCCGAAGAACTAAAAGTTATGGTTAGAAAATTAACTTCCTTGGGCAGATTTGGAAAACCAGAAGAAGTTGCTTCAACGGTAGTCTTTTTAGCTTCTCCTGAAGCCAGTTTTATTACTGGAGAGATAATAAATATTGATGGAGGTTTATCTTTATAATATGCTTTATTCAAAAGAACAAATTAAAGAAATAATACCATATCAAGATCCTTTCTTGTGGGTTGATGAAATTGAATCAATAGAAGGAGATACGATTATTGGTTTTAAGCAGACCAATTCTGCTGATGAATATTTTAAAGGGCACTTTGTTGATTTTCCTATTATGCCTGGAGTTTTGGTAGTCGAGGGAATTGCCCAAACCGGAACTTTATTATTAAGAGAAAAGATAGGAAAAGACCACAAGAAAAAACATCTTTTAGCTTATCAAGTCAGAAGTGCTTTGTTTTACGAACCAATTTGGCCAGGAGATAAAATTAAATACAAAGTTAAACTTTTAGGAATTTATAATAGTAAAATTGCTAATTTTTTAGGCGAAGCTTTTGTTGATGATAGTAGAAAATGTGAAGTCAGATTTAGTGTTGCTATAATGGATAAGAAAGAAATGGAAGAAAAGAAAACATTAGCTAGCGCTAATAAAGAAAATAAAGATGGCACAGTTAAACTTTTTAAATTGCCTAATTTAAAAATAGGAAATGTTTTTGCTAGATTGCCGATTATTCAAGGAGGAATGGCCGTTCGAGTTTCTTTACATAACTTAGCGGGTAATGTTGCTAAAGAAGGTGGAGTAGGAATTATTGCTGTTTCAGGAATGAAAGATACTGAAGAGGTTAAGGATGAAATAAGAAAGGCGAGAGATATTTCTGAAGGCAATGGAGCAATTGGAATAAATATCATGGGAGTAGTAGGAAGGTTTAAAGAATTAGTTAAGGCGGCAGTAGAAGAAAAGATAGATTTGATTATTCAGGGGGCTGGTTTTAGAAAAGATGTTTTTGATATTGCTAAAGAAGGTAATGTTCCAGTTTTTGCTATCGCTTCTTCAGCTAAAGTTGCTAAAAAAGCAGAGGAATCTGGGGCTTCGGCGGTTGTTGTTGAGGGCAGTGATGCAGGAGGCCATTTAGGATTTCCCGAGGGACATCCTTTCAGGCACGCCATAGATATTGTGAAAGAAGTAGTTAAAGAAGTTAAAATTCCCGTTATTGCAGCTGGAGGAGTTTTTAATGGAAAAGATATTGTTGAAATGCTTCGAGCGGGAGCATCGGGCGTACAAATGGCAACTCGTTTTGTTGCAACCGAAGAATGCGATGCTGATATCAAATTTAAAGAAACATATTTAAAAGCCAAAGAAGAAGATATCGTGATCATTCATTCGCCAGTTGGTTTACCAGGTAGAGCAATTAGAACTTCTTTTGTTGATAAATTATTAAAAGGTAATGCTCCTAAAGTTAATCTTGCTGAATGCGAAGGATGCATTGGTCCAGTTTGTGATAAAAGTTATTGTATTTTAAAAGCTTTAGAAAATGCTAGAAAAGGAGATTTAGAAAATGGATTAGTTTTTGCCGGAGCTAATGCTTGGAGAATTGATAAGATTGTTAAGGTGAAAGATTTAATAAAAGAATTAGTAGATGAAGCAGAACAAATATTAATCAAAGATTCTTTAATTAAGACAATATAATATGTTTGAAAATAATAAATTAACAAAACTTTTGCATATTCAGTATCCGATTATCCAGGGAGGAATGGCCGGAGTTTCAGAGCATGTTTTAGTGTCTTCTGTTTCTAATGCTGGAGGATTGGGAGTGATTGGTTCTGGTTTTGCTTCTCCAAATTGGTTAGAAGAAGAAATTAAAAAAACTAAAGAATTAACTGACAAACCATTCGGAGTTAATTTATTAATGCAGAATCCTAACATTGCTGATTTAGTTAAAGTTATCATTAAAGAAAAAGTTCCTGTTGTTTTAACTGGCGGAGGAAATCCTTTACCTATTCTTCCTTATTTAAAACAATCAGGAATTAAAGTTATTGCCGTTGTTCCTTCAGTTAGATTAGCTTCTAAAATGGAACAGAATGGAGTTGATGGGGTAGTGGTTGAGGGAATGGAATCAGGAGGACATATTGGAGAGAATTCAACTTTTTGTTTAGTTCCTCAAGCCAGAAAGGCTGTTAAGAATATTCCTTTAATCGCTGCTGGTGGAATATTTGATGGTGCAACCTTTGCTTCAGTAATAGTTTTGGGTGCTGACGGAGTCCAGATAGGAACCAGATTTATGGCCTCATCTGAATGTCAGATTCACGAGAATTACAAAAAAGCGATTATTGATGCAACCGATGAAGATATTACTGTCGTTGCTAGATTTACTGGCCATCCGATTCGTGCAATTAAAAACAAGCTTTCGGAAACAATTAAGAAAATGGAAGAAAAGAGTCCTTTTCCTGAAGAATTAAATTCAGAAAGATTTGCTGGAAATAAAGGTTCAGCCAATATTGATTTGACTCCTTTGTTGTGTGGTATTTGCGCCGGAGGAATAAATGAGATTAAAAGCTGTAAGGAAATTATTGATGAGATTATTAACGATGCTAAGAAGGCAATAAAAGAAAGCGAACATTTCTATGAATAAAGTTCTTTCAACAATATTAAAAATTACTTTAGCTCCTTTAGTTGGATTCCTATTTATCAAAGAAGTGAAAGGGAGAGATAATTTTCCAGATCGAAATGTGATATTAGCTTCTAATCACCAGAGTTATTTAGACATTCTTCTTTGCGGATACGTTTGTGTTCCAAGAAAGTATACTCATATCGGACAAGTAGATAGGGAAAATAAAGGATGGAGCGGTATTAGAGATTTACTTTATTCTTTAGCAGAAGTTATTCCGGTAAACAGAAAAGATGAAAATTCAAAGAAGCAAGCTTTTTTAAAAGCAGTTAAGTTTTTAAAGAATGGATATTCGTTAGTTATTTATCCCGAAGGAACTAGAACTAGGACCGGAGAAGTAGGGAAAGGTAAATGGGGAGTGGCTAAGTTTTTTCTTGAAACAGGAGTGCCGATTCTTCCGATGGGAATTAAAGGAGCTTTTGAATTATTTCCTCCGGGAGAGAAACCAAAAGTTAAAAGGAATATTAGATTAAATATTGGTAAGCCACTTTTCTTTAAAGAAGAATTTGAATTAGCTGAAGAAATGAATCGTGATTCAAAAGAGTATGAAGATATTTGTATTAAGATTACAGAAAAAGTAATGGAAGAAATTAAAAAGCTAACCTATGAAGATTAAGAAAATCAAAAAGATTTTAATTGCCAATAGGGGAGAAATTGCCTTGCGGATAATAAGGACGTGTAAAGAGATGGGAATTAAAACCGTCGTTCTTTGTCCTAATCCAGGAGAGGAAAAGAACTTCTTAGAAACTACCTTAGCTGATGAATACTTCTTTTTAGAAGAGTCTGGAGTTAAGGGGTATCTTGATATGAAGAAAATTGTGGAAATAGCTAAGAAAGCTAAGGTTGATGCGATTCATCCTGGCTATGGATTTTTAGCTGAGAATTGGAGATTTGCCCAGCTTTGTGAAAAGAATAAGATTAAATTCATTGGACCGAATCATCTTCTTTTAAGTAAATTTGAAGACAAGATTGAAGCTAAGAAGATTGCTAAGAAAATTGGTATTCCAACTTTACCAGCCAGTGATAAGCCAATCATGAATAAGAAAGATTTAGCCATGTGGGCTAATAAAATCAAGCCGCCCTTTATCTTGAAAGCTCAGAAAGGAGGAGGAGGAATGGGAATAAGGATTATTGAGAATAAAATAAACTTGGGAGAATTGTTTGCTATCTCTTTAGCTGTGCAAAGACAAATGGCTACCGCTTTTGCTGATGCTGATTTCTTTTTAGAAAAATATCTTCCCGAAGTAAGACATATTGAATTCCAGATATTAGGAGATGGAAAGAATGCAGTTCATTTAGGAGAAAGAGAATGCACAATCCAAAGAAGATTTCAAAAGCTTTTAGAAGAAGCACCCTCTTCTTTCCTTGATTCTAAAACTAGGGAAGAGATGGGTGCTTGGGCCGTGAAGATAATAAAAGAATTGAAATATAAAGGAGCAGCAACAGTTGAGTTCTTGGTTGATAACGATAAGAATTATTATTTCATGGAAGTGAATCCGAGAATTCAAGTTGAACATCCTATTACCGAAGCTATTACCGGAATAGATATTGTTGAGCAACAGATAAGGATTGCCCAAGGAGAATCATTATCTTTTACTCAAAAGGATATTCATTTCAATGGCTATGCTATTGAAGCTAGAATAAATGCTGAAGATTCACAGAGAGATTTTCAACCAACGCCAGGAATAATTGAAAAGTATTTTCCTGCAGGAGGACAAGGAGTATTCTTACATAGCTTTTTACATCATGGTCAAGAAATATATCCTTACTTCGATTCTTTATTAGCTAAGGTTGTAGCTACGGGAAAAACAAGAAAAGAAGCAATTAATAGACTAAAGAGAGCCCTAGACGAAATTATTATTCAAGGAGTTGATACGACTATTCCTTTTTTTAAATTATTATTAGAAGATAAGGATTTTAAAAAGGGAAACTTCAATACTAATTTTATAGAAAAGAGCGGAATAATGAAGGAGTTAATGTTAAAGCCATATTTAAAGAAGAAGATGGAAAAAAAGTTAGTAGAAGAACTGAATGAAGAAGAACTGGCTGATATTGTTTTTAATATCTACGAAAAGATTAAGAAGATCAATGGTTTTTCTAATAAATACGTTTCAAAGTGGCTTAATCCAGAGAAATTAAAGATGATTGATTAAAGATATGGATTTTAAGATTAAAATTAAAAATAAAGAATACCAGATTGAATTGAAAGAAAACTGTGGGGCAGTGAAGATTAAAATTGGAGGCAAAGAGTTTGTTTTTGGCTCAAATAAAGGATCTTTAATAGAAACATCTTCTATTAAAAAAGATTCTTTAAATAAGGGGATAGCATCTTCTTTATCGGGAGTTGTAACTAAGATTTTTGTCAAAGAAGGGAGCCATGTTAAAGCAGGTAATAAGTTTTTAACTTTATCAGCTATGAAGATGGAAAATGAGATTGTGGCAGAAAATGATTGTAAAATTAAAAAGATATTAGTTAAAGAGAATCAACAAGTTAAAGAAGGGGAAATCTTAATTATTTTAGAATAATATGCAAATAGAAAAGTTTAAATCAATTTCTTCAACCAACAAGAAAGCCAAGGAAATGAGCAATCTTGGTGTTGCTCCTTGGACAGTTGTTGTTTCAGAAGTTCAAGAAAATGGATATGGCCGAAAAGGGGAGGCTTGGTATTCTCCTAAAGGAGGATTGTATTTTTCTATTATTCTTCCTCGGGGAAATATCGATGATTTACAGATTATAACTATTTTAGCTGCCTTTATTGTTGCAAAAACAATTAAAGAATCTTTCAATGTTGAACCTTTGATAAAGTTACCGAATGATGTTTTATTAAATGGAAAAAAGATTTGTGGAATTTTAACCGAGAATGTTATTGGTAGTGACGTAAAACTTTCAGTAATAGGAATAGGAATTAATACTAATATTGAAAGTTTTCCTTTAGAATTAAAAGATATTGCAACTTCTTTAAAAATGGAACTAGGGAAAGAAGTTGATAATACGGAATTATTAGAAAAAATAATTACTGAATTAAAAAATCAATTCAAAATAATTAGTGAATAAATATTATGAAATTTAAAAAGGAAATAGAAAAATTGAATAATACTTTATCAGATATAGATAATTCTAAGTTGATAGAAAAACAGCACCAGAAAGGGAAGCTAGGAGCAAAAGAAAGAATCAATCTTCTTTTAGATGAAAATAGTTTTACTGAATTAGATGCTTTAATTGAAAGTCGTTTTTCTGGATTAGATTTGGACAAGAAGAAGTTTTTGGGAGATTCGGTAATTACTGGATTTGGTAAGATTAATGGCCGAACTGTTTATTTATACAGTCAAGACTTTTCTAAGATGGGAGGGTCATTAGGAGAGATGCATGGTAAAAAGATTGCTAAAATCATTGAATTTGGGCGTAAAACAGGCTGTCCAGTTATTGGAATCATTGATTCAGGGGGAGCGAGAATACAAGAAGGAGCTTCTAGTTTAGATGGCTATGCCAGTATTTTTAGAAGTATGGTTAGAGCTTCTGGAGTTATTCCTCAAATTAGTATTATGGTTGGTCCTTCAGCTGGAGGTGCATGCTATGCTCCCGGACTATCTGATTTCATTTTCATGACTGAAGGAATCTCTCAAATGTATATTACTGGTCCGGAAGTAATTAAAAGAGTGACTGGAGAAGATGTTGATTTTGAAGGATTAGGAGGAGCTTCTGTTCATTCTACTAAAAGCGGTTGTGCTCATTTTGTCTATGAGAACGAAAAAGATTGTTTTAATGGAGTTAAGAATCTTTTTTCTTACCTTCCTCAGAACAATACAGAAGATTCAATTGTTAATCAAGAATCTTCTGAAGAAATTAAAAATGAAAAGTTGTTAGAAATAATTCCTGAAGAACAAGAAAAAGGATATGACATTAAAGAAATTATTAAAGAGATATTTGATGATGATACTTTTTTTGAAGTTCAGGCCAAGTTTGCTAGTAATGCGGTAGTTGGTTTTGCTCGATTAAATGGAAGTGTGGTCGGAATAGTTGGCAATCAACCTAAATCAATGGCGGGAGTATTGGATATTGATTCTTCAGATAAGATTGCTAGGTTTGTTCGCTTTTGCGATGCTTTTAATATTCCTTTGATTAATTTAGTTGATACTCCTGGATATCTTCCGGGAACAAATCAGGAATATCAAGGAATTATTCGTCATGGAGCAAAAGTATTATATGCCTATGCTGAAGCAACTGTTCCTAAGATTAGTTTAATATTAAGAAAAGCTTTCGGCGGAGCATATATTGCTTTAGCTTCTCGTGAGTTGGGATATGATCGAGTTATTGCTTGGCCCTGTGCCCAGATTGCAGTAATGGGAGCAGAGCAAGCAGTAAAGATTATTTTTAAAAAGCAATTAGCTGATTCAAAGAATCCAGATAAATTAGAGAAAGAAAAGATACAAGAAATTAAAGATGGTTGCCTTGATCCTTTTTGTGCGGCTAAGTTGGGTCAAGTAGACATGATTATTGATCCAAGAGAAACAAGAAGTGTTTTAATTAAATCTTTAGAATCCCTAGCAACAAAAAGAGAGGGATTGATAACAAGAAAACATGGCAGTATGCCTTTGTAATTTTAAAAACAAATGAATTTATACAAAATTGATAAAGTGAAATGTCTTGGTTGTGCCGGGTGTACAGTCTTCTGTCCCAAAGGGATAACAATAATGAGTAATGGGAAAGCGAAGATTAAAAATAGTAAAGAATTAGAGAAATGCGGGGGAGAAAAGTTATGTCCCCGCAAGGCAATCATCAAAATAGAAGAAAAGAAAACCACTGTTTAATGACAGTGTTTTTTGTAAAGTTTATTTACATATCTATTGACAAAAATATTTACAAAAGTTATAATTAAGATAATATGATTGGTGAATTTATCTTAAATCAACGTAAAAAACGCAACATAACCCAAGAACACTTAGCTTCTTTGCTTAATATTTCTCGTCCGACTTATGTGCAAATAGAACAAGGAGAAAGAGATTTAACTGTAACCGAAGCACAGAAGCTTGCGGAAGTTTTTGATATTTCATTAGAAGATTTATTGAAAGGCAAAGAATCTAAAGAAATAAAATTTAAAATTGAGAAAAAAAATACTAAAGTTGAAAAAGAAGAAATTCGTATTAGTGTTCCTCAGGAAAAATTAGAAAAGTTTCGCCAAGTTTTATTATATATTCTTAAGAAAGTTGGTGGGAAACCTAATGTCGGAATGACTGCAATATATAAATTTTTATATTTTATAGATTTTGATTATTATGAAAAATACGAAGAACAATTAATGGGATTGAATTATATTAAAAATCATTATGGCCCAACTCCCTTATTATTCGATAATCTTATTAAGAAAATGATTGATGATGGGGAAGTAGAAACAGTGAAGAGTAAATTTTATCAATATCCTCAAATTAAATATTTGGTTAATCCGGAAGTCGAGCCAGATTTAACTGTCTTAGATGGGAAAGAAAAAGAGCACATAGATTTTGAACTTCAAAGACTATCTGATATGACAGCGATACAGCTTTCAGAACTTTCTCATAAAGATGTGCCATGGATGAGTGCAGAAAATGGCAAACCTATTAATTACGAATCGGTATTTTACCGAACTAGTGATACTTCTTTACGTGATTATGGAGAATCAGATTAATTATGAGGAAACAGATGATTTCCGCAAGGATTTTAAACGATTAATTAAGAAGTATAGAACTCTTGAAGAAGATTTAGAAGTTGTCAAAAAGAATACAATCGAACTCTATCATTTAAAAGGTATAGAAAATCAGAGTATTTTTCCTATTCCGGGTTTTTGTAATGAATCTTTACAGATTTGTAAGATAAAGAAATTTGCTTGTAAAGCTTTAAAGGGGCGAGGAGCTATGAGTGGAATAAGAGTTATTTATGCTTTTCATTTAACAATAAGTAAGGTTGAATTTATAGAAATTTACTTTAAGGGAGATAAAGCAAATGAGGATAAAGATCGAATAAGGGATTATTTAAGAAATATCAATTAATTTACATAGGTTTTCAATTAACTCCTTTTTTGCTAGAATATTGGTATATTATGAATATACGAGAAGAAATCAAGAATAATGTGTCTAAATCATTGAAATCTCTAGGATATGGAGATGAATTCATGATTAAAGTTTTAAAGCCTAAAGAGGCTTCTTTTGGCGATTATTCAGTCAGTGTCGCCATGGAAATAGCTAAAAAAGAAGGGCATAATCCTTTAGAAATAGCTTCTAAGATAAAGGAGGGAATTGATAGTAAATACTTTGATAAGATTGAAGTAGTTAATCCTGGGTTCATTAATTTTTTTGTTTCTAAAGAATTTGTTTTAGATGAAATTCAAGAGGTATTAAAAAAAGGAAAGAAGTTTGGAGATTTGAATATTTCTAAAGACAAGATACAAGTTGAATTTATTTCCGCTAATCCAACAGGTCCTTTAACAGTTGGAAATGGAAGAGGCGGTCCTTTTGGAGATGTTTTAGCTAATGTCTTATCAAAGACTGGAGCTAAAGTTGAAAAGGCTTACTATGTTAATGACTATGGCCAGCAGATATTATCATTAGGCCATTCTGTTTTAAAAGATGCTGATGCTAAATATACAGGAGAGTATATTGATGAATTAGCTTCAGTAATTAAAGAGACAGATCCTTACAAAGTAGGAGTTAAAGCTTCTTCAATTATTTTAGAAAGTATTAAGAAAACTGTTGCTAATTTAAATATTAAATTTGATGAATGGTTTTCAGAAACATCATTACATAATAAAGGAGAGGTTAAAAAGGTAATAGAGTTCTTAAAGAAGAAAGGTTTTACATATGAATCAGAAGGAGCTTTGTGGTTTAAATCAACTATGTTCGGAGATGAGAGAGATAGGGTAATAGTTAAAACCGATGGAAACAATACTTATCTAGCTGGAGACATTGCTTACCACAAGAACAAATTTGAAAAGAATAAGTTTAATAAAGTAATTAATATTTGGGGAGCAGATCATTTTGGCGATGTTGCTGGTTTAATGGCGGGAGTAGAAGCGATTGGACACAAGGGACAATTAGAAATCATTTTATTACAATTCGTTACTGTCATGAAAGACGGTAAGCCAGTGAAGATGTCGAAGAGAATGGGAACAGTTGTTTTAATGGATGATTTATTATCTGAATTATCTCCTGATGTAATTAAGTTTTTCTTTTTGCAGAAATCAAACAATACTCATTTGAATTTTGATATGGGCTTGGCTTGTGAACAATCAGAAAAGAATCCTGTTTATTATGTTCAATACGCTCATGCTCGTATTGCCAGTATTTTAAGGAGTGCTGGAGTTTCTTCTGTTAAGAAGATTAATAATGTAGCTTTGCTTACTCATCCGAGTGAAATTGAATTAATGAAAGAGATATTGAAATTGCCAGAGATAATCGAAGATACTTCTATTGATTATCAGGTTCACAGAATTCCTCAGTATGCGATTGATTTAGCTACAACATTCCACAAGTTTTATAACGACTGTCATGTTTTAGTCGAAGATGAGAAATTGAAAGAGGCAAGATTAGGTTTAGTATATGCAACTAAGATTACTTTAAAGAATACATTAGAACTAATGGGAATATCTGCTCCTGAGCAGATGTAGGGTAATAAAATGGCAAATAATAAAGATACATTCGTATATAAAACATATAAAAAAAAGACATATAGCTTGGCAATAATATTATTGATTATATCTTTTTCTCTTATTGTTCTTGGTTTTTATTTAATGTTTTTTAAAACCAAAGAAAATGCTTTTTTTCTTTCGTTGTTGGGAGTATTGGGAATAGCAGCAATTCCTAGTATTGAGAAAGATTTTGATAAGAAATTTAATTGGCTTGATCGAACTTGGGGTAAGGGAGCCAAAGCGGAGCTTGCTATTATGGGGGACCTAGAAAAAATGGAAGAATGCAAAGTAGTTAATGATTTTAAAATGGATAGAGGGAATATTGATCATATTTGTATTTCTCCAACAGGTATTTTTACTCTCGAAACTAAAGGCAGTGATGGAATTGTTTCATATGACAATAAAAAATTAAAAATTAACGGTAAAGAGCTTGAAAAAGATTTTTTACATCAAGCAAGAAAAGAGTGTTTTTTCCTTGATAATTTAATAAAAAAAGAGTTAAATAAAAATTACTTCATTATTCCAATTTTAGTTTTTGCAAATGCTAAAGTTGATACAAAAACAATATCTGGTCCAATAGAGAATGTGTGGATATGTCAGAGGGGATTCGAATGTAAAGTGATAAGAAAAAATAAGGATATTTTAACTAACGAAGAAATGAGCAATGTTTATAAATTTTTGTTAAAAACAAAAGAATTTGAAAATAAAAAAGTTTAAATAAAAAGTCTTAGAAGTTATTAATATGATGACAATTAATGAAATGAAAGATTTATGATTTGAGAGTATTTTAGGAAAAACCATTAAGGAAATAACTGGCTCGAATTTTATCGATCGATATTCTTATAAAATTAAATTATGGATAAAGAAGATATAATAGATTATTTTTTAGGGAACATATTTGAGGCGGAATCTGCCTATTATGCATGGCGAACAAGTAAATTTATTGAAAAAAAAGAATCAATAGAACGAATCAATAAAATTAGAAGCTTACATGCAGAATTTTTTTCCATTTCAACTAAAGCTCTACTTATAATGTGGGTAATACTTATATGTCATATTGACGACAAAAGAGACGATTCTATCTCTTTAGATAAGGCAGACAAGGAGGGCTATAAAATTTTTTTTGAAGAAAATAAAAAAATAATTGAGGAAATTAAAAAAGTTAGACATAAAGTATTTGCACACAAAGAGATAAATGACGGAATTGAGAAAATAATGATTCCTCCTATTGATGAATTAGATTGTTTTTTCGAAAATTTAGAAAAGTTTTATAATGAATTAAGTTATAAAATTAAAAAATCTAGCGTAATTTTTGACAATGCTCATGATTTCGATAGGTATTTAGAAGATTTGTACGCAAATCTAGAAAGAGGAGAAAAATTAAGAATAGATGAAATTAATAAAGAATACGGAATAATATCTTAATGTTAAAAAATAAACAATAAACATGCCAGCAATAAAAGTAACCAATTCTAGTAATTTTATAATTAAGAATAGTAAATTTTACGGATTTGAAACAGACATAGAATTAGAAAATGTCGAAGGTTTTTTATCTGAGAATAATCAATTTTCTAGAGATAACAATCCTGTGTTGTTGCTTGAGAAGCTCTCTGATGAGATATCAAAATCAAAATTAGATGATTGCCTAAAACAAACATTGTCTAGAGAAATAATAGAGACATTATCATCTAGAAAAATGATTAAAGAAGAAGAAGTAAAAATAAAGAATTATATTGGTGATAAGGCTGTAGATATATTTACTCAGCTTGTAGCAGCAGTGCTAGCTGGATTGATAATTAAACCGTAAAAAATGTTCCAAGTTCGTTCCATTTTCCTAGCCAACCAATGAGGGGCTCTAAGAGACCAAGTTACCGGTAGGGTAAGCGGTTTTTGTCTAATTTGATTTAAAGGTCTATTTATCTTATAATGTTGTAAAGTAAATTATGGATTCGTTAATATATCAATTACCTAAAATAGTAGACGAGGGAAAGAAAGAAGTTGAAAAAATACTAGAGAGACTTTCTAGTTCTAATAGATTATCATTACAAACAAATGAGTTGGTTTTGCCGTCAAAAGATAATAATAATTTGTGGAGTGGTAGAATTCCACAACAAAAAGAAAATGATTGGATGAGTCGTTTAATATACGGAGATAATCTATTGACTATGCAGGCTCTTTTAATTGGAGACAAAGAAAGTGAACTACCGTCAATGAGGGGAAAAATTGATTTAATATATATAGATCCTCCTTTCGATAGTAGAACGGATTATAGAACTAAAGTAAAATTACCTGGAGTAGACCTAGAGCAGAAACCCACTGTCATTGAACAGTTTGCTTATGCTGATACCTGGAAAGATGGCACAGTTTCTTATTTAAAAATGTTATATCCTAGATTAGCATTAATGAAAGAATTGCTATCAGAAAAGGGATCTATTTATGTTCATATTGATTGGCATGTTGGACATTATGTCAAAATTTTATTGGATGATATTTTCGGTAAAAATAATTTTAAAAATGAAATACTCGTTAATAGAATTAAAAAATCAGATAAAAATGCTAAAAGATTTAATTATGCGACTGATTCAATATTTTTTTATGGTAAGAGCCAAGAAATTAATTTTAATTCTATAATTAAAAAATTAGAATCAATAAAGGATGGTTATTTTCATTCTTTAGACGCTCCCGGACAAGGAGACGCTAAGTATTTTTTTGGTAAACTAATATCTCCTCCTCATGGAAGACATTGGGCATGGGAACAATCTAAGATAGACGAAGCAATAGAAAAAGGCTCGTTAAGATTAAATCCAAAAACAGAAAAACCAGAATACTGGATAGAACCAACAGATGAACAACTTTTGGATTCTAACTGGACAGACATTTCAGCATATTCTTTTAATTTTGATTATAGTACAGAAAAAAATATCAAAGTTTTAGAAAGAATTATTAAGGCATCTTCTAGTGAGGGAGACATTGTTGCTGATTTTTTTGCTGGTTCAGGAACAACTGGATCTGTGGCCGAAAAACTTAATAGAAAATGGATAATGGCAGACTTAGGCAAGCCAGCAAATTTAATAATGAGAAAAAGACTAATTGATCAAAATGCTAAGCCATTTTTATATCAATCTATAGGAGATTATCAAAAAGAGGCTCTTGCTTCTTCGGGTCTTTATCGTCGAATTGGTGATTTATCTACAGTAGTAGCTCAACTTTATGGATCAATTCCTTTTACTGAAGAACAAAATCCCAATAGAAATCTTGGATATATAAAAGATAGTAGAACATTAGTAATGGTTGATTCTCCTAACAAGTTAACTGGTTTAGCCACACTGAAAAAAGCAATTGAATATAGAAATTCATTTATGGGGGGATGGAATAAAGTTGTAGTCCTTGGTTGGAATTTTACCTACGATATTACTGAAGTGATTCAATCTTTAAATGATAACAAGTTAGAAGTTTTAGTAATTCCACCTGATTTACTTGATCAGCTTAAAACAAAGTCTAGTTATAAAGATTTAATCGATAGTAAAAAAATTAGATTTTCTTCTTTACAGTATTTAACTTTGAAGCCAATAATTATAGAATCTATTTCTGAAGCCGAGGAAAAATTAAAGATAGAGCTAGGTGATTATGTCTTGTTGTCTCCAGACAATATTCCTCTTGATGAAAAAGATAAAGATAAACTTAAGGAGATAATAGCTAAAGATCCTCTGTCTCTAATTGAGTATTGGAGTATTGATCCTGATTATGATGGAGAAACTTTTCGTAGTAAGTGGCAAGATTATAGAGAAAACATAGAAAATGATAGCGATCCCTATCACGTTATTTCCAAAACATCGCTAATCGTTCTTAAAAAGAAAGATAGGAAAATTTGCGTTAAGGCAGTAGATGTTTTTGGTTTTGAAAGTATTGTAATAGAAAAATTATAACTTTATGCCATCACCAATAAGTATAGGAACAAGGGATATACCATTAAAGATTGCAAAAGAATTAACTGATAAAGTTAATGCTTCTTGGGATAATGGAGAATTACTCTCAAAGGTTTCTTTAGTTACTCAGGATTTGTTAAAATTTTGGTTTAAAGAACCACATATCGAAACTAGATATATTAACTTCAATCAAGGACAAAGACAGGCTATTTTAAATGCAATATATTTGCACGAAATTTTGAACGTTAAGGCAGTAAAGGATATTTATGAAAATATTAATCCAGACTTGCTTTCAGAAATTGATATAGTCGAATTAAAAAAAGATAAATACGAAATACCAAAATATGCCATAAAAATGGCTACTGGAACTGGGAAAACATGGGTTATGCACGCCTTGCTTATATGGCAATACCTTAATGCTAAATATGAATTAGAAAAAACAGATAAATTTACTAAAAACTTTTTATTAGTGGCTCCTGGTATTATCGTTTACGATCGCTTACTTGATGCTTATCTCGGAAAAGAAGATATTAATCAAGAAAGGCATTTTGAAGAATCTGATTTTTATAAATTTAAAGAGCTATTTGTGCCTTCTCAGTATAGAGATGATGTTTTTGGATTTGTTCAAAATAGTGTCGCCAAAAAGCATGAAATAGGAAATAAAATTACAGGAGATGGAATGATAGCCATAGCTAATTGGCATTTATTTTTAGATAAAGAAGAAAGGGATAGTAATGATTTTCCGTTGGACGATCCCAGCTCAATCATTAAAGTATTAAGGCCTATTAGTCCTGGGGTTTCAGGCGGAAACACATTAGATTCTCTAGATGCTAATTATTTAGGAGGCAAGGAGGTAGATTTTTTATCTAATCTTAAAGATTTAATGGTAATAAATGATGAGGCTCATCATATTCATGAAAATAAAATATACGGAGAGGTTAAAGAAGTTGAATGGCAAAAAAGTTTAAATAAAATATCAAAAAATAAAGGGAATCAATTCATTCAAATAGATTTTTCTGCTACGCCATATGATGTTACCGGTAGCGGACAAAAAAGAGTTAAACATTATTTCCCACACATTATAGTAGATTTTGACTTAAAAGATGCTATTAGGAAGGGATTAGTTAAGATTATTGCTATCGATAAAAGAAAAGAAATAACTGATATAGTCTTAGATTATAATGCTATAAGAGAAGGCAATAATGTTATTGGATTATCAGAAGGACAGAAGTTAATGATTAGGGCCGGAATAAATAAATTAAAAATTTTAGAAAAAAATTTCATAGATTTCACTAAAGATAAGGATGGCATTTCTGATAAACATCCTAAAATGCTTATTATGTGCGAGGATACTAAAGTTACTCCATTTGTAGTAGAATTTTTGAATGAAGAGGGATGGTCAAATGAAGATGTCATAAGAGTTGATTCTGATAAAAAGGGAGATATTTCCGAAACAGAATGGTTAGGATTAAAACAAAAATTATTTAATATAGATAAGCACGAAAAGCCCAAAATTATTGTCTCAGTTTTAATGTTAAGAGAAGGATTTGATGTAAGTAATATTTGCGTTATTGTTCCTCTGCGCTCTGCTTCAGCTCCAATATTATTAGAGCAAACTATCGGCCGCGGATTAAGACTTATGTGGCGTGAGCCAGAATTTTTAGAAATTAGACAAAGTAATCTAAAAAGATTATTAGTTGATAAAAAAGAACCAGAAAATTATATTGATTTATTGACAATTATCGAGCATCCGTCTTTTATCCAATTTTACGAAGAATTCTTAAAAGAAGGGCTTATTGGTGAAATCGAAAAAGATCCAAAAGACAGGGAAGGAGTTCTTGGCGATATCATTAAAGTTGGGTTAAAGAAAGATTATAAAAAGTACAATTTATATTGGCCATCAATAATTAAAGACTCAGAAGAAGAGCTGATTAATGGAGACATAAATATAGAAAAATTAGAACCATTTTCAGCTTATCATTTAGAAAATCTGCAGCAATTTTTTAAAAAAGAAGGCGAAAGTTTCGTTTCAGAAGAGTTAACCGTCAAAACAAGATTTGGAGAGTACGTCGTAGATGCTAACCTATTTAAATCACAAAGCTACAATGAATATTTAGAAAAAATACTAAATGTTATTATCAATAGAATGGTAAAGGTAGGGAACAGAAAAACAAAATCTTTTCCTGTAATGCAAATTAATAATTTAGAAGTAGTCAGAGCTGTTGATAAATATATAAGAAATAGACTGTTCGATAAACCATTTGATCCATTTATCGATAATAATTGGAAAGTACTTCTTCTCAAAAATGGGATTGTTACTCAGCACATAATTAAAGAAATTGGTAAATTAATTATGGACATGCAGAATAATACCAGTATCAGTGAGGCGATAATAGAAAAAAGATATTTTTCAGAAATTACTGATTTAAGAGTTAGAGAAAATTATTCTTTAGAAATAGTCAAAACAATTTATGAAAGATTGCCGTACCCGTCAAATAAAGGAAGACTTGAAAAGGCCTTAATGGAATATGCAGATTCTGACTCTAAAGTCGAGGCTATTATGAAGATTAATGAATATTATCATAATTTTGCCAATATTATTTATATACGAACTGATGGATTTTTATCTTTTTATTATCCAGATTTTATTATAAAAACATCTGATAATATTTATCTTCTTGAGACAAAATCAGATAAAGATTTAAACGACCCTAATGTTAAACAGAAACAATTAGCTACCCTCGATTGGATTAAAAGAATTAATGAGCTTAAGCTAGAAGATAGAATGGATCGTAAATGGGAATATGTTTTACTCGGGGAAACCCATTTTTATGGATTAAGAGATAATAATGCCTCCATTGATGAAATTTTTCAATTAGCAAAAATAAATGAATCTAAAGTTTTCGGTAAATTAATTTAATAATTAAAACATAGATTATTTTTGTAGAATTTATTATATAAAATATTAATTAATTTGATTTATTACTATGTCTTCAAATAAAAATTTTTATCAATTTCAATTATCTTTTAAGGGAGACCTAATTGAAAATAGTGTTGATGCTTATGATGTAGCAAATACAATTTTAGCCACAAGTCAGGCTTTACATGAAATAGCAGAAATAAAATTGGGAAAAGATGCGGTAAAAGACTTAAAAATAAATATTAATGCTTTTCAAAAAGGTTCCTTAATATCAGATTTTTTAATTTTTATAGAACAAAACAAAGAATTAGCGATTCCTTTAATTCCGTATATAAGCAATATTTATAATACAGGGAAAGATTTGTTAGATGGGCTAAATGTTATTATCGAAATTAGAAAGATGTTAAAGGGAAAGCCAGCAAAAGAGATAAAGGCCATTGATAATAGGCATATAAAAATAGTAGGCCAAGATGATTCAACAACAACCATAAATTATTACGACTTTAGAGGTTTACAAAGTAAAACATTAATTAAGAATATAAATAAAATTGTTAAACCCTTAACCTCTGAAGATTCTTTAATCCAAAATATTGAATTATTTGATAAAGACAATAATAAAAAAATAATTGGAATTAACAAAGAAGAATCTATTTATTTCAAGGATAGTCAAGATTTTCAATTGCTAGAAGAAGTAAGGTATAAGGGAGTGATAACAAAAATAGATACAAAAGCTTGTAGTGGTTTTATGTATATAGGAAAGAGTAGGCTTTCTTTTAATTATGATCATTCTCTTTCTCGAGAAAAATTTAACATTTTAGTAGAGTCTTTAAAAAATAAGATACAAATTTTCTTAATAGGTAAAGTGCAGATGGATTTTGAAAACAATCCTTTTCATATGCAAATTTTAGATATTGAATCTGAAATTAAATTATTCGATTAATTTTTATATATTAGCGATTAGATTTTTTGTTTGATTTATTGCTCTCCTTCTCAAAATCTGCTATTTTTAACGTATGAAACTTAACCTCAAAAACAGGTATTTTTTCTTAAGGCACGGCCAAAATAATCATCAGGCTGAGCACAAAGATATAATATATATATGGCCCGATGGTAATCCTCCATATTGTTTAACTGAACAAGGAAAAAAGGAAGCAAAAAAAGCAGGAGAAACATTAAAACAAGACAAAATTGATTGCCTTTTTTCGTCAGATATTTTACGATGTCGAGAAACAGCTAAAATAGTAGCTGAAATCATTAATTATGATATCGATAAGATTATATATGATACGAGGCTCCGGGACTTGAATTGGGGAGCTTTTGGGGGTAAAACTAAAGAAGAGTATTGGAATTTCTATAACAATGATCGAATGAAAGCTTTTAATACAGCCATTCCAAACGGAGAATCATGGAATCAATGTAAAGAAAGAATGATTAGGCTTTTAAATGAAATTGAAGAAGAATTTGAAGACAAGAATATCCTCATCGTTTCTCATGGTGATCCTATATGGCTTCTAGAAGGATACATCAAAGGATTAGATAATCAGACTCTATTAGAAAAAAGAAAAGAAATATTACCAAATACAGGAGAGATTAAAAAAATACATGAATAAAGAAGAAGAAATATTAAAATTCTGGGAAGATAACGATATCTTCCATAAATCAATCGAGAACAGAAAAGGTTCTCCGTATTTCAGTTTTTACGATGGTCCTCCTTTTGCGACTGGAAAACCTCACTACGGCCACATCTTAGCTACTACTATTAAAGATGCTGTTTTAAGATATTGGACAATGAGGGGATATCAAGTACCCAGAAGAGTTGGTTGGGACTGTCACGGTTTACCAGTAGAAAACTTAATTGAAAAAGAATTAGGAATTAAAAACAAGAAACAGATTGAAGAAATGGGAATTCAGAAATTCAATGATGCTTGCAGGAATTCTGTTTTTGCTTGTGTTGATGATTTTCAAGAAACATTAAAAAGAGTAGGTAGATGGGCTGACTATGATCATGCTTATTCAACATTAGATAGTAACTATACTGAATCAGTTTGGTGGGTTTTAAAACAATTATGGGATAAAGAATTAGTAAATAGGAATTATCGTGTTTCTCCTTATTGTCCTCGTTGTGGAACCACTCTTTCTAATTTTGAAGTTAATCAGGGATACAAAGAAACTAGAGATAAATCTATTTACGTTAAATTTAAGATAATAGACAATAAAGAATTTGAAGATGCTTATTTATTAGTCTGGACTACTACTCCTTGGACATTACCAGGGAACGTTGCTTTAGCTATTAATAAAGATTTAGAATACAGCTTTATTAAAACAAGTAGCAATCAAGAATATGTTTTAGCAACTGATAGATTGTTTATTATTGAAGAAGAATACAAAACAATTAAGAAATTTAAAGGTAGTGAATTGGTGGGAATAAAATACGAACCCTTATTTAATTATCTAAAAGAAGAAAAAGTAGATAATATTAAAAATGCTTATCAAGTATTAGCTGGTGATTTTGTTTCTAATGAAGATGGAACAGGAATTGTTCATTTGAATCCCATGTATGGTGAAGATGACTTTAATATGGGTAAGACATATGAATTACCTTTCTTTCACACCGTTGATATAGCTGGTAATTTTAAAAAAGAAGTATCTGATTTTCAAGGAATGCCAGTTAAAGAAGCTGACCCGAAGATTATTGAGAACTTAAAAGAAAGAGAAATTCTTTTTAAAGAAGAATTAGTTGTTCATGAATATCCACACTGTTGGAGATGTGATACTCCTTTATTATATTATGCTATCGAAAGTTGGTATGTCATGGTTACTAAGATTAAAGATAGACTATTAAAGAACAATGAACAAATTCATTGGGTTCCAGATAATGTTAAAGAGGGAAGATTCGGTAAATGGTTAGAGGGTGCTAGAGATTGGGACATTAGTAGAAATAGATTCTGGGGTGCTCCCATTCCGATTTGGCAATGTCCTGATTGTAAAGAAAAGATTTGTATCGGTTCAATTGAAGAAATAAAGTCATTGGCCGTTAAAGAATATGATTTAAAGGACCTTCATCGTCCATATATTGATGAAGTTAAATTGAAGTGTAAATGTGGAGGAGAAATGAAGAGAACTCCCGAAGTATTTGATTGCTGGTTTGAATCAGGTTCTATGCCATATGCGCAATGGCACTATCCATTTGAGAATAAGGAATTAGTTGAGAAAACATATCCCGCTGATTTTATTGCTGAAGGACTAGATCAGACTAGAGGTTGGTTTTACACTCTCCATGTTTTAGCAACTGCATTAACAATTGATAATATTGGATTAGGAAAAGACCATCCCGCTTTTAAGAACGTCATTGTGAATGGTTTAGTTTTAGATGACAGAGGAAGGAAATTAAGTAAGAAGTTAAAGAACTATCCTGACCCAGCTGAAATGTTTGATTCTTACGGAGCTGATTCTTTAAGATATTTCCTTTTGGCTTCAACTTCAATTGGAGAAGATTACCGATTCTCAGGAGACAAAGTTAAAGAATACTGGAGAAAGATTATTTCTGCTCTAGAAAACTGTTTTGTTTTCTTTGAAACTTACAAAGGAGAAGTTAAAGAATTAAAGACTGACAATTTATTAGACAAATGGATTATTTCTAAAACAGAAACATTAAACAGAGAGGTGATTAAATGGATGGATAAGTATGAATTAACTAAGGCTACTAGATTATTCAATGACTACATTGATGATTTATCTAATTGG
This sequence comes from Candidatus Pacearchaeota archaeon, assembly GCA_035404185.1. Classification (NCBI taxonomy): domain Archaea; kingdom Nanobdellati; species Candidatus Pacearchaeota archaeon. The sequence continues at coordinate 256,438 of DAONGN010000001.1, forward strand.
TACATTAGAAGATCGAGGAGAAGATTCCAAAAACCAGAAACAGAAATAGAAAAAGAAGAAGCGACTAATACATTAAATTACGCTTTATTTAAATTATCCAAACTAATGGCTCCCTTTACTCCTTTTATTACTGAACAAATCTATTTGAAAATGAATAATAATGGAAAGGAGAGTGTTCATTTATGTGATTATCCAGAAGTTGATGCTAAATTGATTAATGAAGAATTAGAAGAAGAAATGCAAGAAGCTAGAGATATTGTTAATTTAGCGCTAGCCTTAAGATCAAAAGTAGGAATTAAAGTCAGACAGCCTTTAACATCTTTAAAAGTTAAGGAAGTTAAAACTAAAATAAAAGACAAGACAGAGATATTAGACTTGATTAAAGATGAAGTGAATGTGAAGGAAATCATCTTTGATAATAGTATTAATGAAGCAGTTGAATTAGACATTAATCTTACTCCTGAATTGAAAGAAGAAGGAGAAGTAAGGGAAATAATCAGACAAATTCAACAAATGAGAAAGGATTTGAAGTTTGTTCCTGAAGATACTATCAATATTTACTTCCAACAATCAGAATTTTTTGATAGAATATTAGAAAGAAACAAGGATACTATCTTAAAAGAAGTTTTAGCAAAAGACTTCATTAAGGCTAATGAAGAAGGAATGAAAGAGATAGAAATAGGAAGTGAAAAAATATTATTAAATATTAAAAAGATATAATATGGTTTCTTTCAGAGATTTTATTTTAGGACAGTCATTGGAAAAGAAAGATGAGCAACAACCAGAAGAAATAAAAGAAGTAAAGCCAGTAGAAGAAAAGTCAAAATCAATTTTTGATGGTGGTAAAACGCTTTCCAAAAAAGATCTTATTGGTCGTGCAGGACACAAGGATGCATATGGTAATGTATATAATACGGGAGAGTATGCTTCAAGCAAAGATCAAATTAAAGAAATTATAGAAGAAGCTCTTGGGTATAAGAAAAATAGTTATGAAACGTTTAGTAAGGATGAGATTAGAAGAATTGCTACTGCATTAAAAAATAAACCTGATCGTGCTTCTCAATTAGCGGGAAAGTCATTAGAAGAAGTATTAAACCAATAATATGGAAGACAACGCTCCAATACAAAGCAATACGGGTGGACCTAATCCTTTCATGAATGATGAGACAAAGAGTAATTCTTTTTTAAAAAAAGAGCCCGATACTAATAATCCTTTAATGAGAGATGAAAGTAAAGGACCAGAAACAGCAAGAAAGTTTGCAAGACCAGAACCCAAAAAAGAAGAGCCAGTAGAAAAACCATCATTTTTTAGAGGAAGGAGAGATGTTACTAAAAGAGAAATACTTTGGAAAATTGCTCAACCTGATGCTTACAAGAACATGTGGGGAGGAAAGTCCCGCATGTATCAAGATAAGATGAAAGCATTAGCTGAAAAGCATTTCACCAAAGGACAATATGAACATTACACTAAAGTTGAGTTAGATAAAATAACTAGAGAAATAAAAAAAGAGGTAAATAAAGAAGAAGGAAGCTGGAAAACAGCTAGAAACGATATGCTTAGTAGAATAAAAGACATAATAAACTAAAATGAAAAAAAATTTAATTATTGTTATAGTTTTAATAGTTTTGGCTCTTTTAGGAGTGGCAACTTATTATTCTTGGCAGAGCATGTCTTTTTCTAAAGAAATTTTGAAATTAGAAATATTAGGACCAGAGAAAACAACCGTTGGAGAGGACGTTGAATATGTTGTTAAGATGAAAAACAATGGCAGTATTAGATTAGAGAATCCTGAAATGATTTTTACTTATCCTGAAGGTTCAATTATCGGAGAAAAAGAAAGTAAAGTTAAGGTAATGAGCTCTACTGATTTAGGTGGAGATATCTATCCTGGAGAAGAAAGATCATTTAAATTTAATGCTAGACTATTAGGAAAAGAGAATGATACTAAAGTTGCCAAAGCTAGTGTTTCTTTTCAGCCTAAGGATTTAAAAACAAGAAGTGAAGTTTCAACAACCCTTACGACAATATTAGGAGAGATACCTTTGAATCTGAGTATCGATATTGGCTCAAAGGCTTCAACAGGTAAGGCTTTAACTTTTAGAGTTAACTATTCTTCAAACGTCTCTTATCCTTTAACAGATCTAACTTGTTATGTTGAGCTTCCTGATGATTTCCAATTCTTATATTCGCAACCGAAGGGAATGGATAATAGTCAATGGGATATCCCGATATTAAATGAAGGTGGAGCAGGAAAGATAGAGATATCTGGAATTTTGAATGGACAATCAATGGAACAAAAAGTTTTTAAAGCTAAAATTGGAATTTGGCAAGACGGCAATTTCATTCTTTTAAAAGAAGTACTTAAAGGAGTAGAGATAGTTGCTCCCGGATTATATATCACTCAGAAAATAAATAATAGTGATAATTATGTGGCTTCTCCTGGCGATCAATTACACTACGAAGTCACTTTTAGGAATGTTGGAGATAGTGCGATGCAAGATTTGGTTTTAATTACTAGGCTTGAAGGCGATCAATTTGATTTAAATTCAATTAAAACTACTGATGGGAAATACCAAACAGGAGATAATTCAATTATTTGGGAGGCAGATAAAATTCCCGAATTGAAGCTTTTAGATGTAGGTCAGGTTGGTAAGGTTGAATTTTGGATTAATGTTAAGCCGCAGTGGGCGATGAAATCACTAAATGATAAGAATCCTATTTTAAAAAATAAGGTGACATTAGGAGAAACAAGGCAAGACTTTTTAACTAAAATTAATTCAGTCATTTCAGCTCAACAAAAGTTTTATTCTGATAATACGTATTTTGAAAATTCAGGACCTTACCCATTAGAAACAGGCCAAAAAACTACTTTGACTGTTGAATGGAAAGCAATAAACAATTATAACGATATTGAGAATGCCAAGATGATTACTGTCCTACCAGAAAGTATTACCTTTGTTGGTAAAACATATCCAGAGGGAATGGAAATAAATTACGATAGTAATACGAGCGAGGTAGTTTGTAATATCGGCAGTCTTCCTGCTGGGTCAGGAGTGATAAAAGATCCAAAGATTTGCGCTTTCCAAATTTCGATACAGCCCGAATTAGCTGACGAAGCAATTATTCTTCTTGGTTCTGCTCAACTTTCGGGAACAGATCAATGGACCAACACAGTGTTAACGACAAAAACAGAAACTCTTTACGGGCAAATGAGCCAATGAGCTTTGGAGAACCTGAAAAGATTAAGAAGTTATTTAGAGCCTTGGCGGTTTTGGTGGTTTTCTTTTCTTCCATGTCTTTACCTTTATATCTATCATATAGAACTCAAGAAAACGCAAAAGTGATAAGGGTGAAGATGGATATGAATCAATTGAATAATTGGGCCAAAATATATGAGGTTCAAAATAATGATTATATTGGATTTGATAATAGTAAAGATGTTAAAAGAGTTTTTAAAGATATTGAATCAATGGGTGGAGTTGCTCATATTTTTATAAGTAAGGATGGCGAAAAATATTGTTGTAAAACAGAATTTTTAAATAAAAAATTAGGAACATGGTGTATTGATAACTTTGGAAGTGTTGGAGGTGATGGAAAATGTAGCGCAAATTATGTTCAATGTGAATAATTTTACTAGAACTTTGAGAAGCCATAAAAACTTGGCTTATTTCAGCTTTTTTGGTAGTATATACATATATGGAAAACAGTTTTGAAAAAATAGTCTCATTTACTAAAAGAAGAGGTTTTGTCTTTCAATCATCAGATATTTATGGTGGATTGGGTGGTTTTTATGACTTCGGACCTTTAGGCGTGGAATTAAAAAGAAATATTAAAGATTCATGGTGGAATGCCATGACAAGAAAAAGAGACGATATTGTCGGATTAGATAGTTCAATTGTAATGAATCCGAATATTTGGAAAGCTTCAGGCCATACTGAGAATTTTTCTGATCCTTTATCTGAATGTAGGGAATGTCATAAAAGATTCAGAACAGATCATTTAGACGACAAAACAAAATGTCCTGAGTGCGGAGGGGAATTAACTGAGGCCAGAAATTTTAATCTAATGTTTAGAACTTTTATTGGACCAGTTGAAGATAGCGCTTCGATTGCTTATCTTCGTCCCGAAACAGCACAAGGTATTTTTGTTAATTACAAAAATATTATTGATACACAGAGAGTCAAATTGCCATTTGGTATTGCTCAGATTGGTAAAGCTTTTAGAAATGAAATTACTCCTGGTAATTTTATATTCAGGCTTCGTGAATTTGAACAAATGGAGATGGAGTATTTTGTAAAACCAGGAACCGAAAATGATATTTTTAAAAAGATAGTTGAGGAAAGAATGAATTGGTATGTTAATGATTTAGGAATCAAGAAAGAAAATCTGAGATTAAGATATCACGAAAAAGAAGAATTGGCTCACTATGCTATAGGTTGTGTTGATGTCGAATACAAATTTCCGATTGGTTGGGCTGAAATTGAAGGAATTGCCAGTCGCGGAAATTATGATTTAACTCAACACCAGAAACATTCTGGCCAAGATTTAACTTATTACGAAGAAGCAACCAAGGAAAGATATATTCCTTATGTTATTGAACCATCTTGCGGAGTAGAAAGAGTTTTCTTAGCTTGTCTATGCGATGCCTATACTGAAATTGAAGGAGGAAGAACAACCACTACTGAATCAGTCAAGGAAACAGAATTTTTATTAAAACTTAATAAAAAGATTGCTCCGATTAAGGTTGCTATTTTACCTTTAGTTAAAAATAAAGAAAATATAACTGCTAAAGCAAGAGAAGTTTTTAATCTATTAAAAGAGTGTTTTAATTGTCAGTACGATGAAGTTGGTGCTATTGGTAGGAGATACAGAAGACATGATGAAATTGGAACTCCTTATGCTATTACTATTGATTTTGAAACACTAGAAGATAATGCGGTTACTTTAAGAAATAGAGACACAATGGAACAAAAAAGAATAAAAATAGACGATTTAATTTCTATATTAAAAAAGGAAATATATGAAAATTAGGGTTCCTTATACTTTTAATCTTTTAATTCCCATTTTAGGATGGTCTCTTCTTTGTGGTGCGTTTGCCTATGTTTTAATTACTACCATAGTTAATTTTAAGAATCCTATAGCAGGAAGATCTTTTTTGATAATGGCTCCTATCTATATGGCGTTATTTTGTTTTTTGGCAATTTTAAGATATGGCGGGTCTAATTTTTTAACAGAAGATAATGTTAGGTTGATAAACAAGAATGTAAATTCTAAAGGAATAGTCCCTGGATTGTCTACCGAAGAAATTAAAGACACTCTTAATGCTCTTATTTTTGTTAGCAAAACAAGCTCAATTAATGTTTTGGCAAATGGTTTATCAATTATGGTTTTAGTTATTTTAACGGAGTGGTTTAATTTAGCTTCAAATTTAGAATTATTAATGATTTTTTGTGGTGGATTAATAGCTTTATTTTTTTCTTGTGCTTTTGCTGCCTTTTTCTGTCAACAATTTATATCTCCAGCAGTAAAAGAATGTAGAAGAATTTTAATGGAAAGAGAAGATAGGCCAGACGAAACAAAGTTTTTTGGAATTGGAAGTAAGTTTTATTTTTTATTCTTTTTGCCACTATTTACCGTTTTAATAGTTCTAATTTCTGTTTATCCTTTTAGTATTAATGTAGCGATTATTTGTTTTATTGGTTTGAGCATGACTTTCATTATTGATAGGGTTTTGTTTGTTTATCTAAGTAACGCATTAAAAGAATTGGAAGCTTTTGCAGTAGATTTACCAATGGGAGAAGAAAGGGCAGTTTTTATTACTGGAAGCATGGATAAAGAGATTGTTGATTTGTCTCGAAGTTTAAACGGAGCTTCGGAAAAAATGTACAGTTCAAGAAGTGAATTAGAAAAATCTCAAAAAGAAATGGTGAACAGGGTTAATGAATTAGAGAAGTTTTTTGAGTTAACTGTAAATAGAGAAGTTAAAATGGTTGAATTAAAAAAACAATTAAAAAAAGAAAAAGGAGATGTACAGGAAGACAACGATTAAAAATGGATTAAGAATAATAACTGTTCCACAAAAAGAAACAAAAGCTGTGACTGTTTTGGTAATGACTGGAACTGGCTCTAAATATGAAAATAAAAAATTATCAGGAATTTCCCATTTTGTTGAACATATGATGTTTAAGGGAACAAAAAAAAGAAAAGGGTCGATGGAGGTTTCAGGCGAGATGGATAAGATTGGAGGAGAAATGAATGCTTTTACTGGAGAGGAATATACTGGATATTATGCGAAAGTTGATGCTACCCACTTTGATATCGCTATGGATTGGATTTCAGATGTTTTTATTAATTCAGTTATGCCCGCAGAAGAGATTGAAAAAGAAAGAGGGGTTATTATCGAAGAAATTAGAATGTTTGATGATAACCCAATGAGAAATATTGGAGATATTTGGAGGAAGGCTTTGTATGGAGATCAGCCTGCAGGATGGTTTATCGGCGGGACTAAAGATTCAGTCTTGAATATTAAAAGGGAGGATATGCTTAGTTATGTCCATTCTCAATATACTGCAAAGAACACGGTTATTTGTATTGTTGGCAATATTAAAGAAAAAATGGCTATAGAATCAGCTAAAAAGTATTTTTCTAAAATGCCAACTTCGTTAAATAAAGGTAAGGATTTAGTAAATAATGAACAATCAGAGCCCAATGTTTTTATTTTGAACAAGAAGACAAATCAAACAACAATGGCTTTAGGGGTTAGAGGTTACAATTATTTACATAAAGATAGATATGTAATGGATGTTATGGCTACTCTTTTGGGTGGAATGATGAGTTCAAGGATATTCAATGAGGTAAGAGAAAAATTGGGTGCAGCTTATTATGTAGCTACTTATAACGAATCAGAGTCAGATGTTGGTTCTTTTTCTACTTTTGCTGGAATAGACAGTTCAAAGATTAATAAGGTTATAGAGACTATTTTAAAAGAGTATAAAAAATTAACAGAAACGAAAGTTACTGAAAAAGAATTGAGAAAGATTAAAGATCACTTGAAGGGAAAGATTGTTTTAGGCATGGAGTCATCAGATGCCAGAGCTTCTTTTTATTGTACTCAAGAGCTTTTAAAAAATAAAATTTTATCGATTGAAGAAATAATCAAAGAAATAGAAAAAGTTAAGGCAAGTGATATAATGAGGGTAGCAAAAGATATTTTCAAAGAAGAGAAATTAAATTTAGCAATTATAGGTCCATATAAACAAAAAGAAGAAGATTTAAAAAAAATATTAAAATTTTAATAACATGAAAAAGGAAATTGAAATGATAGACATTACATGGAGAACTATATTTAAGATAATAGCTGCTATTATTCTTTTTTGGATTGTTTATCTTTTACGAGATATCATTATTTGGTCAATTATTGCTCTATTTATCTCGGTTCTTTTCGACCCTTTAATCGATATTCTTGAAAAAAGAAAAATAAAAAGATTTTTGGCAGCAATAATAGTATATTTTTCTTTTCTTTTAATTTGTGGATTTATAGTATTTATTATTGTTCCTCCACTAATTACGGAAACACAATATTTCAGCTCAACTTTCTCTCAGTATTTTGATAGGGTTCCAACCTTTTTAAATAAAATAGGATTAGATTCTTTAAATGGAATTTATTCTCTTGATTCAAGTTTAAAGCAAAGCTTAATCAATATTTCTTCTAATATATTCAATATTTTTATTTCTTTATTCGGTAGTATTTTTGCCGGATTAACCGTATTTGTTTTAGCCATTTTTATGTCGATAGAAGAAAAAGACATTCTTAAAGGATTAAAATTAGTTTCACCAAGAGGTTTCGAAGAGCAAGTATTAGAAAGGTGGGAAAGGAGCCAGCATCATGTAGTGGCTTGGTTTGGAAGTAGAATACTATGTTGCTTCTTTGTATTTATAATGACATTTCTATTATGTTTATTTTTAAAGATTAAATTTTTACTAGCTTTAGCTATTTTAGCTGGAATATTGAATATAATTCCAATGATTGGTCCAATAATTTCAGGAATAGTTATAGCTGCTCTTGCTTTCTCTATTTCTTTACCAACACTAATTGTTGCATTATTTTTCCTTGTTCTTATTCAACAAATTGAAAGCAATATTTTAATGCCAGTGTTTACTAAAAAAATGTCTGGATTGCCTGCCGTATTAGTTTTAATTTCTATTTTAATCGGAGCATCTTTAGGAGGGGTTATTGGAGCTGTATTAGCGATACCTATAGCTGGAATAATATTCGAAGGATTAAAGGATTATTTTAATCATAGAAAAGAACAAGATTAATTATGAAAAAGATTTTTATTTCAACCTCTATCCCATATGTTAATGCTGCTCCTCACTTAGGACATGCTTTAGAGTTTGTTCAGGCAGATGTTTTAGCAAGACACCATCGATTACTTGGCGATAAAGTCTTCTTTTTGTCTGGCAGCGATGAGAATAGTTTAAAAAATGTCAGAAGTGCTGAAAAGGCGGGAGTTTCGGTTATGGAATTAGTTACAGATAATTTTAATAAATTTTTTGAGTTTAAAGACTTACTAAACATATCTCTTGATGATTTTATTCGTACTACCGAAGAAAGGCATTTTAAGGGAGCTCAGAAATTATGGAAAGTTTGTGAAAAAGATATTTATAAAAAGAAGTATTCTGGATTATATTGTGTCGGTTGTGAAGAATTTTATAAAGAAGAAGAACTTGTTGATGGACTATGTCCTGAACACAAAGTTAAGCCAGAATTGATCGAAGAAGAGAATTATTTCTTTAAGCTTTCTGATTATCAAGAGAAGATAAAAGAATTGATTGAAACAGATAAAGTTAAGATTATTCCTGAGTCAAGAAAAAAAGAAGTAGTGAGCTTTATTAATTCAGGACTTCAAGATTTTTGTATTTCTCGAACTAGTGAAAGGGCGAAAGGTTGGGGAATAGACGTTCCAGGTGATTCAACTCAAAAGATGTGGGTTTGGTTTGACGCTCTTTCAAATTATATTAATGCCCTTGGATATGGAAGTAGTGACGAAAGTAAATTTAATGAATTTTGGCAGAACAATGAATTCAAAACGCACGTGATAGGAAAGGGAATTATCAGATTCCATTCTGTTTATTGGCTAGCCATGCTCTTATCAGCTGGAATTACTTTACCCAAAACATTGTTTGTTCACGGGTATTTAACCGTTGACAATCAGAAAATGAGTAAAAGTATCGGCAATGTAATTGATCCTAAAGAATTGGTTTCTAAATACGGAAGCGACGGTGTTCGATATTTTTTATTAAGAGAGATTCCAGCATTGGGAGATGGTGATTTTACTTATGAGAAGTTTGAAAAGAGGTATAATTCAGATTTGGCAAGTGGATTGGGAAATCTATTTTCTAGAACTTTAGCTATGGTTACAAAAACAGGATTGAATAACGGATTTGAAATCAAACCGAATAGTCTTTTTATTGAAAAGAATAAAGAAGTAGAAGGCAAAGCAAATGAAAGATTTATTCAATTTAATGAAACTTTATCAGATATTTGGGAATTGGTTTCTTTTTGTGATAAATACATTGACGAAGAAAAACCATGGGAAATTACAGATATAGAAAAACAAAAAGAAGTATTTTCAAACCTTATCTACTCATTAAATAATATTTCTAAATTAATAGAACCGTTCTTGCCTTCAACCGTAAAAAAAATGAAAGAACAGTTAAAAGAAGAAAATGGAGTCTTTATTGTTAATAAAGGAGAGGCTCTTTTTCCAAGAATATGATATTTGATACTCACGCTCATCTTAATTTTTTTGAATTTGATGAAGATAGAGAAGAACTAATTAAAAAATGCCTTGCTCAAGGAATAGGTCTAATTAATGTTGGTACTAATTTTAAAAGTTCAAAAAAATGTATAGAAATAGCGAGAGATAATGTTTTTGCTTCAATTGGTTTGCATCCTTCTAATATTGATTCAGAATTTTTGAAAAGTAAGGAGGACTTAAAACAAATAGAAGGAGCTTTAGAAAATGATTTTGATTATGACGCGTATAAAGTATTAGCTAAATCTAAAAAGGTTATCGCTATAGGGGAATGTGGTCTTGATTATTGGCGTAAGCCGAAGGGAACAACTAAGAAAGAGTTATTCAAAGAAGAGCAAAAAAAGATATTTGAAAGACAGCTTGATTTAGCAGAAGAATTAAACTTACCGATTATTATTCATTGCCGTTCGGCTTTTGACGATTTATATAGTATTTTATCTAAAAGAAAGATTAAAGGAGTTTTGCATTGCTTTACAGGAACAAAAGAAGAGGTTGAGAGATTTCTTTCTTTAGGATTGTATTTTGGAATTAATGGAATAATTTTTAAGATTAATTCAGAAGAAGCGATAAAGAATATTCCTTTAGACAAAATACTACTCGAAACAGATTGTCCTTATCTTTCTCCTCCCATGTTTGAAGAAAGAAACAACCCTTTTTCCTTAAAATATATTATCGAAGAAATTTCTAAGATAAAAGGAGTTACGGCTAAAGAAATAGAAGAAATAACCTATAAAAATACTAAGGATTTGTTTAATATTTAAGGCCTTAACAGGCCTTTTGTTTTGTGGTATTCTTTAAATATATACAATTATGCAATATATCAGTCGAGAATTAATATATTTTATTAGGGCTATCCTTTTTGGGATTGCTGTTGGCTATGCCTTTTTTTACTTTTTTTTGTATTTTAAACCGATGTTTGAAAATATGATTGGGAGTAATAAATTGAATGTTGATACGTGGTGGTATGTTACCATAACGATTTCGATAGTTATGGGAATGATAGGGGCTCTATTATTAATGTAGTATGGAATATAATTACAAAGAAATTGAAAAAAAATGGCAGGATTATTGGGAAAAGAATAATTCTTATCTAACTAAAGAGGATTCAAAAAATCCTAAATTTTATGTTTTAGACATGTTTCCTTATCCTTCAGGAGAAGGTCTTCATGTTGGTCACCCTAAGGGATATATTGCCACTGATATTATTGCCAGAGTAAAAAGAGCTCAAGGTTTTAATGTTCTCCATCCAATGGGCTGGGATGCTTTTGGTTTACCAGCAGAAAACTATGCGATAAAAACAGGAATTCATCCAGAGATTATTACTGAAAAAAATATCAGTAATATTAAGCGACAAATGAAAATGATTGGATTGAGCTATGATTGGTCTCGAGAAATTAATACTACTAGTCCAGAATATTACAAATGGACTCAATGGATATTTCTAAAACTATATGAGAATGGATTAGCTTATAAAAAATTACTTCCTATTAATTGGTGTCCATCTTGTAAAACTGGATTAGCCAATGAAGAAGTTGTTGATGGAAAATGTGAAAGATGTGGAACTGAGACTACTAAGAAGGATATCGAACAGTGGGTTTTAAAAATAACTAATTATGCTGATAAATTATTAGAAGGATTGGATGATATCGATTGGCCGGAGAAGATAAAGGAAATGCAGAAGAACTGGATTGGTAGAAGTGAAGGTTGGGAAATTAAATTTTTAATTGATAATACTAAAGAAATTTCAGTTTTTACAACCAGAGTAGATACTTTATTTGGTTGTACTTATTTAGTTTTAGCTCCTGAACATCCACTAATTAATGAACTTCAAATTGAGAATAAAAAAGAAGTTTTAGAATATATTAATAAGGCTAAGAATAAGAGCGAGAGAGAAAGAATAAGTGAGGTCAAGGATAAAACGGGAGTTGAATTAAAAGGAATTAAAGCTATTAATCCGATTAATGGAAAAGAAATCAGAGTATTTATTGCTGATTACGTTTTATTTCATTATGGAACAGGAGCAGTTATGGCTGTCCCAGCTCATGATGAAAGAGATTTTGATTTTGCTAATAAATACGGACTAGAAATAATAGAAGTTATTAAAGGAAAGAACAAGGAACAAGAGAAGGCTTTTGTTGAAGATGGGATATTATTTAATTCTTCTAATTTTGACAATTTAACTTCAGAAGAAGGAAGGGCGAAAATAGGAGAATATTTAGCGAGTCAAGGAAAAGCAGAAAAGAAGGTGAATTATAAATTAAGAGATTGGGTTTTTTCAAGACAAAGATATTGGGGAGAACCGATTCCGATTATTCACTGTTCTAAATGCGGGATGGTTGCGGTTCCTGAAAACGAGTTGCCATTAAAACTTCCTTACATTGAAAGATATCAACCAACTGGAACAGGGGAATCTCCTTTAGCGGCAATATCTGATTGGGTAAACGTTAAATGTCCTAAATGCGGAGGTGATGCAAAAAGAGAAACTAATACTATGCCGCAATGGGCTGGTTCTTGTTGGTATTATTTAAGATATTTAGATAATAAGAATAACGAAGAAATTTTTGATAAAGAAATAGAGAAGAAATGGATGCCAGTTGATTTATATGTTGGAGGAGCGGAACACGCTGTTTTACATTTATTATACTCACGTTTTTGGCATAAGTTTTTATACGACATTAAAGTTGTTTCAACTAAAGAACCATTTAAAAAATTAAGAAATATTGGATTGATTCTTGCTTTTGATGGGCAGAAGATGAGTAAATCAAAAGGAAATATTGTTTCTCCTGATGTTATCGTTGATGAGTTTGGAGCAGATACATTAAGGGCTTATGAAATGTTTATGGGTCCATTTGATCAGGCGATACAATGGAATGAGCAAGGAGTTAAGGGAGTTAATAGATTTTTGAATAAGGCCTGGGATATTATTATTTCATGCAAAGATAATAAAACCAGCTCTGCTGAAATTATTGCTATGGTTCATAAGCTAAACAAGAAAGTTAGCGATGATTTGTTAAAAATGAAGTTTAATACTCCAATTGCTTTTTTTATGGAATTCTTTAATTATATTTCTGAGAAGAAAGATGAATTCGGTAAAGATGAAATTGAAAGAATTTTAAAATTATTATCTCCTTTTGTTCCACATTTTTGCGAAGAATTATGGAGCATTTTAGGAAATAAAAATAGTATTCTTTTGGAAAAATGGCCAGAAGAAGACTTAAGCTTGATTAAGGAAGAAAAGGTAATTATGATTGTTCAGGTTAATGGAAAAATGAGAGAAAAAATTGAAGTAGAAGTTGATACCCAAAAAGAGGAAGTAGAGAAAATTGTTTTAAGTAATGAGAAACTTAAAAAGTGGCTTGAAGGAAAAGAAATCAAGGAGATCTTTTTTGTAGAAAATAAATTGATAAATATATGTGTGGTATAATTGGATACATTGGAACAAAAGAAGCATCTCCGATTCTCTTGTCTGGATTAAAGAGAATGGAATACAGAGGTTATGACAGCTATGGTTTTTGTTTTTTAAATAACAACAAAGCGTCTCTTTTTAAAAGAGTTGGTAAAATAGATAATACCGAAAAAGAATTTTTAGAAAAAGACTTTAGCGGACAGATTGGAATAGGGCACAGTCGTTGGGCAACTACTGGGTTAGTAACTGAAGAAAATGCTCATCCTCATTGTGATTGCAAAAAAGAAATTTTTGTAGTTCATAACGGAATCGTTGAAAATTATAAAGAATTAAAAGCTAAACTAATCAATGAGGGGCATGTTTTTAAATCAGAAACTGATACCGAAATAATCGCCCATTTAATAGAGAAATATTATGTTGATAATTTAGAAGAAGCAGTAGGAAAAGCTTTAAGGGACATAAGAGGAACATATGGCTTAGCTGTTATTTCAACAAAAGATCCAGACAAGATTGTAGCTGCAAGAATGTCCTCTCCTTTAATTATCGGAGTTGGAGTTGATGAATTATTAGTTGCTTCTGACCCTTCAGCAATAATTACTAGAACTAGACAGATTATTAATTTAGATGACGGAGAAATGGCAATCTTAAAGAAAGATGGATTTTGTATTTTAAAAGAAGAAAAAGAAGCTCAGAAAAATATTGAAACAATTGATTGGGACATTGAACAAGCAGAAAAGGGTGGTTACAAGCATTTTATGTTAAAAGAGATAATGGAAGAGCCGAACGTAATTGAAGATGCGATGCGAGGAAGATTATTAGAAGATGAAGGCTCGGTTAAATTAGGAGGATTAGAATCAGTTCAAGATCAACTAAGAAAAATAGACAACATTACTTTGATTGGATGCGGTACTGCACATTATGCTGCTAAGATTGGAGAATACATGCTTGAAGAATATGCAAATATTCCAACCTCAACTGATATTGGTTCTGAATTCAGATATAGGAAACCAATTGTAAATAAATCTACAGCTGCTATTTTTGTTTCCCAGTCTGGAGAAACTGCTGATACCTTGGCAGCTTTGCGAGAAATGAAAGCTAAGGGGGTTTTAACTTTAGGAATAACCAATGTTGTTGGTTCTTCTCAATCAAGAGAAACTGATGCGGGAGTATATACTCGTTCTGGTCCAGAAATTGCAGTTGCTTCTACTAAAGCTTTTCTTGGTCAATTAACAATTTTATCCCTAATTACAATATATTTAGGAAGACAGAGAGATATGTCAATTGTGACAGGAAAAAGAATTATTTCTGAATTGATGAAAATTCCTGAACTAGCTAGAGAAATTTTAAAACAGAAAAATGAGATTAAGAAAATTGCTGAAAAATACAAACACTGTAGAGATTTTTGGTTTATTGGAAGAAAGTATAATTATCCAATTGCCCTAGAAGGAGCTCTTAAATTAAAGGAGATTTCATATGTCCATGCTGAGGGATTAGCTGGTGGAGAATTAAAGCACGGTCCATTGGCTTTGATTGACGAGAATTGTCCAACAATCGCTATTTGTCCAACTGATTCAGTTTATGAAAAGATGATTTCGAACATCGAAGAAATTAAAGCCAGGAAAGGAAAAATTATTGCTATTGCAACTATTGGAAACAAAGAAATCGAAAAGATTGCCGATGATGTTATTTATATCCCTAAAACATTAGAAATGTTAACGCCAATACTTTCAGTCATTCCTCTTCACTTGTTCGCTTACTATTTTGCTGATTCATTAGGTAGAGATATTGATAAGCCAAAAAACTTAGCTAAGAGTGTTACCGTTGAATAAAATTATCACTAGAACTGTGGATAATTAATTTTTCTTTTGTTTCTATTGTGATAAAATACGCCTATTATGAAAAATAAAAAAGACTACTCAATCATCATCGGAGGGGCCGCCGGACAAGGCTCAAGAAAGGCAGGATTAATAATCGCTAAGCTTTTTAATAATCTTGGCTACAATGTTTTTATCTCTGAAGATTATCAATCTTTAATTAAAGGAGGACATAACTTTTCGGTAGTAAGAATTTCTGAAGGTCAGCATTTTTCTAATCGTGAAAAGGCCGACTTTTTGTTAGCCTTAGATGCAAACACAATTAATAGGCATGAAAAATCACTAGAAAAGAATGGTTGTATTATTTTCAATAAAGACAAAATTAAAAAAGAAAAAGGAGTAGGAATAGCTTCTGATACTATCACTAAAGAATTAGGAGGTCTTCCTATTATGAGTAACACGGCTTTAATTGCTGGATTCAGCAAGGCGATGGGAATAGAATGGAAAGTATTAGAGGATGCTTTAAAAAAGGAATTAGGAAAAGGAATTGAAAAAAATCTAGAGATAGCTAAAAAAGCCTATGAAGAAACAAAAACAGTTTTAAATATTGAAAAATTGAAAGCTAATCCCGATCCTCTTTTAACTGGAAACGAAGCAATTGCTTTGGGAGCAGTTAAGGCGGGACTAGATATTTATTATGCTTATCCCATGACTCCAGCTACTAGTATTCTTCATTATTTAGCTGAACACGAAAAAGATTTTAATATTATTACTGCTCAATTAGAAAATGAAATAGCAGTAATTAATTCAGCTGTTGGTTCAGCTTTTGCTGGAAAACGATCAATGGTTGGAACATCAGGAGGAGGATTTGCCTTAATGACCGAGGGGATAAGTTTGGCAGCTATGGCAGAAACTCCAGTTCTGATTATTAGTAGTCAAAGATCAGGTCCAGCGACAGGAGTTCCAACATATGGTAGCCAAGCTGACTTGCTTTTTACTCTTAATTCAGGACACGGAGATTTCGTTAGATTCATTGCTGCTCCTGGAGATGCTAATGAATCTTGTTATTGGTCTGGTAAATTATTGAATTTAGCTTGGAAATATCAAACTCCAGCTATTTTGTTAGTTGATAAAGAGTTATCAGAAAGTACCTTTGAATTCGATGAGAAGATTTTAAAAGAAATCAAAAAAGAGAAGCCTGTTTTGTGGAGTGGAAAAGGAGAATACAAAAGATATACTGATTTGAAGAGCGGAATTTCTCCAATGGCTTTTCCAGGAGATAAAGCGATAGTTAAGGGAACTAGCTATGAACACGATGAAAAGGGATTATCAGTTGAAGATAGCGAGACCATTATGTTGATGCAGGAAAAAAGATTAAGAAAGTTTGAAGAGATGAGAGCAGAAGTTGATTTATTAGAAGCTGTTAAAGTTTACGGAAATAAAAAATCTAAAAAAGCAATTGTTGCTTGGGGTTCAACCAAGGGCGTGTCATTAGAGATTGCTGAAAAATTAGGATTGAAATTTATTCAACCTCTTGTTCTCCAGCCATTCCCAAAGAAACAATTTGAAAAAGCACTTAAAGGCGTTAGCAAATTAATATTAGTCGAATGTAGTGCTTCAGGACAAATGGAAAAACTTTTTAATTGTAATGGAGTTAAAGTTGATAAAAAAATCCTCAAGTATGACATGAGGCCTTTTACTGTAGAAGAATTAGAAAGGAAATTAAAGAATATTTAATATGGAAAAACTAGAAACAAATTCTATAAATACATGGTGTCCTGGTTGTGGAAATTTTGGAATTCTTCAGGCGGTTAAATTGGCGATTAATGATTTGATTTTAAAAGGAACTCCTAAAGAAAACATTGTTATCGTTTCTGACATTGGATGCAATTCAAAAATAGTAGATTACTTAAATTTGAATAGT
Organism: Candidatus Pacearchaeota archaeon; assembly: GCA_035404185.1. Lineage (NCBI taxonomy): Archaea > Nanobdellati > Candidatus Pacearchaeota archaeon. The sequence continues at coordinate 273,401 of DAONGN010000001.1, forward strand.
TTTTATTCTCTTCATGGCAGATCTATTGCAACTGCCATGGGAATTAAATTAGCTAATCCAGAATTAAAGATAATAGTATTTTTGGGAGATGGAGCGGCATTGGATGAAGGAATTTCTCATTTAATCCACGCTGCTAAGAGAAATTCAGATATTAATGTTGTTATGCACAATAATAGGTTATTTGCATTAACCACTGGGCAATTTACAGCTGTTTCTCCTAAAGGATTAAAAGGAAAATCTACTCCTTTTGGATCAATTGAAGAGCCTCTTAACCCATTAGAATTAATGCTGGCTGCCAATTCTTCTTTTATTGCTAGAGGGTATTCAGCAAAGATAGAACATTTGAAGAATTTAATTATCGAAGCAGTAAATCATAAAGGATTTTCTTTTATTGAAGTTATGCAGCCGTGCACTAGTTTCTTCAACAATATTCAATTCTATAACGAGAAGGTTTACGAGGCAGTTAATGAAGAATTAGACTCAAGAACAAAAGCTTTAACTTTAATTAAAGAATGGAACTATAATGGAGAAGGGAAAATACCATTAGGAATTTTGTTTAAAAAAGATAGAGCTTGTTTTGAAGAAGAAGCGACTAAGCATCTCGTAAAAGATAAAAAACCAGAGATAGAAAAATGTTTACAAACCCATTTGTAAAAAAGAATATTGTTTGTATTGGAGGGGGCAATGCTATGCCTAAGGTCGTTCTCTCTGGATTAAAAAATAAAAAGGTTAACCTAACTGTTGTTTCGGCAGTTTTAGATTCTGGTGGATCTTCGGGAAGACTAAGGAAAGACTATGATGTTATTTCTCCAGGAGATATTAGAAGAGCATTTTTAGAATTATGCAATCTATCAGAAGAAGACAAATTGTTATTAGATTATAGATTTGAAAATGGTGACTTGCATGAACATAATTTATGGAACATTGCTTTCGTTGCCATGGCTTTGGAAAAAGGTGGATACAGGTCTCTTTTCGAAAAAATGAATTCAATGCTTATCCAAAATCACAAAATACTTCCATCAACAACACACAAGGCTGATTTAGTCGCTGTTTTAGAAAATGATGAAGAAATTATTGGAGAATCAAATATTGATGTTCCTAAGCATGACCCTAAATTAAAAATTAAGAAATTGTTTTTAAGACCAATAACTAAGGCTTGTCCGCAAACAGTGAAAAGAATTAAAAGGGCAGACATGGTTGTTATCGGCCCAGGAGATATTTATTCTTCTTTAATGCAGGTTTTATTGGTTGACGGTACCTCAGAAACAATAAAGATGAGCAGAGCAAAGAAAGTATATATTTGCAATTTGATGACCAAGAACGGGGAATCAAACGGTTTCACTGTTAATGATTTTGTTTGGGAAGTAGAAAATTGTTTGAAGTGTGAGCTTGATTATGTTATCTTTAATACAAACATGCCTAATAAAGAGAGAATCGACGAATATTTAAAAACACATCCTCAATTTCTTGAAATGGTTAAATTTGATAATTTATCTAAGAGCGACAAATATATCGGATTAGATTTGCTACCTCAAGAGGGTGAGATTATTCACGATTCAAGTAAGATAGCAGAAGTATTATTAAAGATATGCAAGCAATAATTTTAGCAGCCGGGAAAGGAACAAGGTTTGTACCTCTTTCAGAGAGCAGACCAAAGCCACTCTTTTCAGTTTTTGGAAAGAGTATTTTGGAATATAATTTAGATGAATTAGATGGATTGGTTAGTGAGGTTATTATTATCGTTGGATACAAGAAAGAAATGATAATAGAGAAGATTGGAAAGAAATACGGTAAAATGAAAATAACCTATATTGAAGATAGTAAGATTGAAGGAACAGGTTCTTCAGCTAAGTTAGCTTATTCTTACTTAAAAGATAAGTTTTTGCTTTTAAATGGTGATGATTTTTATTCAACAGAAGACATTAAAAAAGCAATTAATAAATGTCCATCTATTTTAGTTAAAGAACATGAGAATCCTTCTTGTTTTGGAGTGATTGATGAAGAAGAAGGATATGCTAAAAGTATTATCGAAAAACCATCTCAGCCAGTTTCTAAATTAGTTAATTCAGCTTTGTATTGTTTGCCCAAAACAATATTTGATTATGAGATTCAAAAATCAGCTCGTGGTGAATTCGAGTTTACAGATTATATTAAAAAGTTTATTCACGAAAAAAAGCTTCGTATTTGTGAGGCTTCTTTTTGGATGCCAGCTTCATATCCTTGGGATATTTTCGACGTAATCCCTTATTTATTTGAGAAGCAAAAGAAAGAAAGGAAAGGAAAAATAGAAAAAGGAGTAGTTTTAAAAGGAGAAGTTATTATTAAGGAAGGAACGGTTGTAAAAAGTGGAGCGTATATTGAAGGACCAGTATATATTGGCAAAGATTGCATTATTGGACCCAACTGTTTTATTCGTTCGGGATCTGTTATTGAAGACGGTTGTAGAATAGGACAAGGAGTCGAAATTAAAAATTCTTTAATCGGAAAAGGAACACGCGCTAGTCATCTATCATATATTGGAGATTCAATAATTGGAGAAAATTGTAACTTTGGAGCTGGAACAATTGTTGCCAATTTAAAACATAACCACGAAACAGTAAAGACAGAAATAAAGGGAGAATTGATTGATACCAAAAGAAGTAAATTTGGAACAATTATAGGTGACAATGTTAAAACAGGAATAAACACAATAATTTATCCCGGTAGAAAAATTGGAGCTAATAAATCAACTTTGCCTGGTGAAAAGATTGAAAAAGACAAGTAGTGCCGAAGGTGGGACTTGAACCCACACAGAATAAATCTATAGCGTTCTGAACGCTACGCGTCTGCCAGTTCCGCCACTTCGGCAAATAAAAAAAACACAAATGTGCCGAAGGAGAGACTTGAACTCTCACGGGGTTGCCCCCATAGCATTTTGAGTGCTACGCGTCTGCCAGTTCCGCCACTTCGGCATATATCTTTATTTACCATAAAAAACATTGTTTGTAAATTTAAAAGCCTTGTGTTAAAATTATATTAATGACTCGAGTAATCGCTATTGCTAATCAAAAGGGTGGAGTCGGGAAAACAGCAATTGCTGTTAATTTACCCGTGTTTTTAACTGCCTTTGGAAAGAAGGTTCTTCTTGTTGATATTGATCCCCAAGCTAATGCTACTTTTTCGATGGGAATAAAACCTAGAGATTTGAATATATCTTTATATGAAGCATTATTAGGGCAAGTTTCTCCGAGAGATATCATCAAGAAGACTCCTTTTTTGGCTTTTGATATTATGCCAACTTCACATAATTTAGCTGGAGCTAATATAGAATTGGTTAACATGGAAAATAGAGAGTTCAAATTAAAAGAAGTATTAGATACAATTAAAGACCAATACGATTTCGTTTTAATAGATTGTCCTCCTAGTTTAGGATTGTTAACTTTAAATGCTTTGATTGCTGCCGATGAAGTTTTAATTCCAGTTCAATGTGAATATCTAGCAATGGAAGGATTAGGGCAATTATTACAGAACATTAAATTGATTAATGATAATTTAGAAATGAATATTAAAGTATTAGGTTCAGTAATGACAATGTACAATAGGAAGAATAGAGTTTGCGCGGCAATTTCAAAAGATCTAAGAAGAAGCTTTCCTGGTTATGTGTTTGATACTGTTATTCCTCGAACAGTTTCTTTGTCTGAATCTCCTATAACCGGTAAAACAATTTTAAGGCACTCTCCTAATTCTCGTGCTGTCCATGCTTTTAGAGAACTAGCACGTGAAATAATATCAAAAAATTAATAATTTAAAATATGATTGGAAAAGGAATTGAATCATTGATACCTAAAAAAGATACTTCTATTCCCGAAGATAAGATTCGTAAGGATTTTATCTTCTGGATTGAGATAGAAAAAATAAAGCCTAATCCTTATCAGCCTCGTAAAGAATTTGATGAGGAAGCTTTAGAGTCTTTGGGAGAATCAATCAAAAAGTATGGAATACTTCAGCCAATTATAGTTAATAAGATAGAAAAAAAGAGCGATAGAGGAATTACATATGAATATCAGATTGTTGCAGGAGAAAGAAGGTGGAGGGCAGCTGATAAAATTGGTTTAAAACAGGTTCCAGTAATTATTCGTGAGCAGTCAAACAGAGAAAAATTAGAAATAGCTTTAATTGAAAACGTACAAAGAAGGAACTTAAATCCAATTGATAAGGCCGAGGCTTTTGACAGACTAAGAGAGGAATTTGGTCTTTTAGAAAAAGAAATTGCTAGAATTGCTGGAACAAGCAGAGAAGCTATTGCTAACAGCTTAAGAATATTAGCCTTACCAGTAGAAGTTAAAAAAGCTTTAAAAGAGGGAAGCGTATCAGAGGGGCACGCTAGGGCATTATTGGGATGTAAAGACGTTAAAATGATTAAAGAGTTATTAGAGGAAATAATAACTAATGGATATTCAGTTAGAGAAACGGAAAGGAGAGTAAAAGAAAGAAATGCTGGAGCTGGTCCTAAAAGAAGCTTTGTTAAGCAAGTTCCTTTAATGGTTAGCGAGTTTTTAGAAAAGAAAGTTAGACAAATATTAAACTTGGAAAATATAAAGATTGAGAAGAAAAAAGATAGTATTCAGGTGGTAGTTAATTTCAAGTCAGAAGATGATGTCAACGAATGGCTTAAGAAATTAAGAGGATAATATCGCCAATAAGAAAACTGCAAGTTGATAATTACTTGCAGTTTTTGTTTGAACATTTTATTTTTTTTCCTTTTTCTACCATTAAGGCTCCACATTTAGGACACTTTTCTCCGGTTGGTTTATCCCATAAGGCAAAATTACAATCAGGCCAATTGGGACAGCCATAGAATATTTTACCTTTTTTTGTTTTCTTTTGAGTTATTTCTCCTTGATTACATTCGGGACAGATGATGCCTGTCTTTTTTGTTTTATCTTCAATATTTTCAGTATGTTTACAATCAGGGAATCCAGTGCAGGCTAAGAACTTTCCAAATCTTCCTGTTTTAATAGCTAATGGTTTTCCGCATTTAGGACAAACCTTATCAGTAATAACTGGTTCTTCTTTTTTCTTTTCTACTTCATTGTATTTATTTTCAAGATTTTCATTAAAGGGAGTATAGAAATCTTTTAAAATAGTTTTCCAGTTTTCGTTCCCTTCAGCGATTTCATCTAGTTCCTTTTCCATGTTAGCAGTGAATTTAATGTCTACTATTTGAGGAAAATGTTCAACAAGAATTTGATTAACCGTTGTTCCTATTTCTGTGGGTTCAAATCTTCTTTCTTTGTTTTTCTCAACGTAGTTTCTAGCTTGGATAGTTGAGATAATAGGAGCATAGGTTGATGGTCTTCCGATTTCGTTTTCTTCTAATTCTTTAATTAAACTGGCTTCAGTATATCTGGCTGGTGGTTGAGTAAAATGCTGTTCTGGTTTTATATTAACTAAATCAACGTTTTCTTCTTCTTTTAATTGAGGAAGAGTTTTTTCTTCAAACTTCATCGGATAGACCTTTAAGAATCCATCGAATTTTAAAGTTGATCCATTGCTTTGTAATGTGTAGTTATTGTCTGTTTTAACTTCAACTTTAATTGAATCAAAAATAGCTTCAGTCATTTGGGAAGCAACAAATCTATTCCAAATTAGTTTGTATAGTTTTTTGTATTTATCTTCAATCTTTAAACTGTCAGGTTCATTTTCAATGTTTGTTGGCCTAATAGCTTCATGAGCTTCTTGCGCTCTTCCTTTAGTTTTAAATCTTCTTAATTGATGATAATTATTTCCGAATTTATTATTAATAAAGTTTTGAGCTGAATGAAGGGCTTGTTCAGAAAGATTCAAAGAATCTGTTCTGTGATAAGTAATTAAACCTTTTTCATATAGAGTCTGAGCAACACTCATCGTCATTTTAGCTGGATACCTTAATTTTTTTGAACCTTCTTGTTGCAAAGAAGAAGTTGTAAATGGAGGAAGAGGAGTTCTTTTTGTTTCTTTTTTTTCAATCGAAGCAATTGAATATTTAGCTGCCTCCAGTTCTTTTTTAATATCTTCTCCTTGGTCTTTAGTTTTAATTCCCATTTTGGAAATAGCTTTTCCATCTTTCTTGCTTAGAATAGCTTCGAATTGTTCTTTCGACTCTTTTTCCAATAAAGCAGTTATGCTCCAGTATTCTTCTGGCTTAAAGTTTTTGATTTCATTTTCTCTATCAACTATTAATCTAACTGCAACCGATTGAACTCTTCCAGCAGAAAGGCCTCTCATTACTTTTTTCCAAAGGAATGGGGAAAGTTTGTATCCTACAATTCTATCCAAAACTCTTCTTGCTTGTTGTGCATCAGCTAAATCAAGATTTAATTCAGTTGGATTTTTTAAAGCCTCTTCAATAGCTGGTTTGGTAATTTCGTGGAAAGATATTCTTTTATACTTATCTTTATCTAATTTTAGAACTTCAATTAAGTGCCAAGCGATAGCTTCTCCTTCTCGATCAGGATCGGTAGCGACATATACCGTATCAGCTTTTTCTACTTCTTTTTTGAGAAGGTTAACATTTTTTCTGGCTTTAGTTGGAATAACATATTTAACCTCAAAGTCTTTTTCTACATCAACACCCAGGGTGCTTTTTGGTAAATCTCTAATGTGTCCATATGAAGAAAGGACGCTTGTTTCGGCGCCTAAGAATTTTTTAATCGTATTAGCTTTGGTTGGACTTTCAACAATTATTAATGATTTCATGTATTTTTCATATCATTTTTAAAACTTAAAGGCAAATATCATTGGCTGATAAAACTGGAATTGCTCCGCTTAAAATTAAATAATCGGTTCCTTCAGAACCAGGAACAGCGTAAATTGTTTTTCCTTGTTCTTGTGCATATTTTACTGTATGCATAGTGCCTGATTTTATTTGTGTTTCAATTACTAAAACAGCGGATGATAAACCGGCGGTAAGTCTATTTCTTTGAATGAAAGAAAATTTAGTTGGTCTGGTCTTGCTTGGATATTCAGAAATTAAAAGTCCTCCTCTTTCTAGAATTTTTTTAGATAGATTTTCATTTTCTTTAGGGTAGATTCTTTCAATTCCAGAAGGGAGAATAGCAATAGTTGATTTATTAGATTTTAAAGCTGATAAATGTGCGAAGGTATCAATTCCTCTAGCGAGACCAGAAACAATAACAAAATCTTGTGGCAAGTTTTTGATAATTCGTAAACAGATATTTTTATTTTGATTTAAACAATTTCTTGAGCCAATTACGGCTAGGCAGGGTTGATTCCAGATAATATGTCCTTTGTAATAGATATTTTTAGGAGGATTTTTTATTTCCCTTAATTTCTTTGGATATTTTTTATCTTCAAAAGAAATTATTCCCTCCATATTGATTCAATTGCATTTTTTATTATTCCGAACATCTTTTGATGTCCGATTGAACTTGGATGCAATCCATCACATAAATCATCATCGTTTATTAATAATCCTAGCATTTCAATAAACATTAAATCATTATCTTCGCAAAAAGATCTGATAGCCTCATCGTATTCTCCAATACTTTGATTGTTATATGATTTACCGGTTTCGCTTGGGAAATAAGGATTAGTTTTGGTTTCATCTACATTAGTTAAACCGATGAATATAATTTTATCAGTGAATTGTTTTGCTTTATCTGTAAGAGAGGCTAGATTGTTACGAAATTTTTCTAAATTTACGGGCTTATTTTCTTTTATGCTTAATGAGTCATTTATTCCGATGGCAAAGATGATAATATCTGGTTTTCTAGCTTCTGTCTCAACAGCAAATCTTTTAAGTAGTTCTTCGGTGGTATCTCCAGATATTCCAAGATTGTAAACATCAATGTCTTCAGTCATTAAATAATTTTTTAATCGATCAGCCCATCCTCCTTTTTCGTAGTCGCTGGCTCCCCAAGCTATGCTGTCTCCAAATATACAAATTGTCATACAATTAAATCAATAATTTCATTAATTATTAATTCAGCCGCTTTTTCTATGACTCCCATAGCAATAATTTCTTCTGCTTTGCTGAAGTTTTTTAAAACCACGTCTTCAAGAGAATTATTTTTAAATGATGGATCATCAGAAGCAATGCCCAATTTTAATCTTTTGAATTCATTAGTTTTCAATTCATCGATAATTGATCTAACTCCATTGTGTCCAGCGGCGCTTCTTCCCTCAACCTCTTTTATTTCTCCTAAATTAGTTTCGGCATCATCATGAATGACAATTATATCTTTAGGCGATATCTTATAGTAAGAAGCAATGCTTTTTATCGCTTTACCAGATTGATTCATATATGTCTGAGGCTTGACCAAAAGAACTTCTCCTTTTTTTGAAATCAAAGCATTGTGTTCTTTTTCCAATTTAAATTCAGGAAAGCTACACTTTCTTTGAATTTCATCAACAACCATGAAGCCATAGTTGTGCCTGGTTTTCTCATATTCAGGCCCGTAGTTTCCTAGACCAGTAATTAATTTCATATACCTATTATATGTATTTTTGAGAAAATAGTAAACCTTGCTTAAAAATTACTTTTCCCTTATAATAGTCTTATTATGGAATCAAGAGAAGTTTTTACCTTTCTATTAGACTCTTTAAAGATACTATTAATTGCTTTAGCAATAGTTATTCCCATAAGAATGCTGTTATTTCAGCCTTTTATGGTAAAGGGGTCTTCAATGGAGCCTAATTATCATTCAGGTGATTATTTAATTATCGATGAATTATCGTATAAACTAAGAGAACCTCAAAGAGGAGAGGTTATTGTTTTTAAATATCCATTGAATCCTTCATACAGATATATTAAGAGAATTATTGGATTACCAGGCGAAACAATAGAAATAAAGAATGGAGAAGTATTTGTTGGTAATAATAATGGAGAATTTAAAAAAGTTGATGAAAGTTTGTATCTTTCTACCAAGGTTCAAGAAGAATGGAAAAGTACTAATTATAATCCATTAACCTTGAAAGCAAATGAATATTTTGTAATGGGAGATAATAGAAATAATTCTTCTGATTCAAGAGTGTGGGGAGTTCTTCCTGCAAACAACATAACAGGGAGAGTATTATTAAGACTTTCTCCTTATGAAATATTAGTTAACACTTTAAGTCAAAATGCGACAACAAATTAAAATATGAGTAAACCAAAATTTCAAACGGTAACAGGAATGCACGATATTCTTCCTCAAGACCAAGCGTATTATGAAAAAATACAGGAGGCAGCGAAGAAGGTTTTTTCGTTCTATGATTTTGAAAAAATAGACACTCCTATTCTAGAAGATGCTAATTTATTTATTAAAAGCGTGGGAGAGAACACTGATATTGTTGAAAAAGAAATGTTTACTTTAAAAACTAAAGGTAAGGATTCTTTAGTTTTAAGACCAGAAGGAACAGCCTCGATAATGAGAGCATATCTTGAACATGGTTTTCTTTCTTTACCCCAACCGGTCAGACTTTGGTATTATGGACCATTTTTTAGATATGAAAAACCTCAAGCAGGAAGATATAGACAATTTAATCAATTTGGAGTAGAAATTATCGGAGAAGCAGATCCAATCGTTGATGTTCAAACTATTTTAGTAATGTATAGTGTTCTTAATGATTTAGGATTAAAAGGATTAATGGTTAAAGTTAATTCAATTGGAGACGATAATTGCCGTCCTTTATACAGAAAAGCTTTGGTTAAGTATTTAAGAGAAAAGAAATCAGGATTATGTTCTGATTGTCAAAAAAGAATGAAAGTTAATCCTTTGAGGGTTTTAGACTGCAAGAATGAAAAATGCCAAGAAGTATTGTCTTCAGCTCCTCAAAGCGTTGATTATTTATGTGAGGGATGCAAAAAACATTTGAAAGATGTCTTAGAATATCTAGATGAATTGAAAGTTCCTTATTGTTTAGATAGTCGTCTTGTTCGTGGGCTTGATTATTATACAAGAACCGTTTTTGAGATAGAATCCACAAAAGCAGGAGAAAATACGGGGGGAGTCTTGGCAGGAGGGGGAAGATATGATAACTTATCAAAGATGCTCGGAGGAGGAGAAACACCTGCTTGCGGAGCGGCTGCAGGAGTAGAAAGGATTATCGCGGAAATGAAAGAGAATAAAGCGAGAGTCAGCTTTTCTTCAGTTCCTGAAATATTTTTTGCTCAGATCGGACCTTTGGCCAAAAAGAAAAGTTTACCTATTTTAGAAGATTTAAGAAAAGCTGGAATTAAGGTAGGAGAAGCTTTTGGAAAAGACGCTTTAAAGGCCCAATTAGGAAAAGCGAGTAGGTTGGGCTCTAAAGTAGTTTTAATTTTAGGACAAAGAGAAGCCTTAAATAATATGATATTGGTAAGGAATATGCAGACAGCTAAACAGGTCGAAGTAAAACAAGAAGACATTATAAAAGAAGTTAAGAATATATTAAAAGAAAAATAGTATGAAGATACAGAAGCAATTAAGAGAAACTTCTCAATCTTTAGTGTATCGCTTTACAAAAGCCGTTCAAAAAAGTGGTGTCTTGGTTGAAGCTAGAAAAAGAAGATTCACCAAAAGAACAAAAAGCGAAAACATGCAAAGAAGAGCTGCCCTAGTTAAGGTAGAAAAAAAGAAGGAGTTTGATAAAGCCAAAAAATTGGGCAAAACCATAAATAAAAAATAATATGATCGTTGAAGAAATTAAAAAAGATTTAATTTCTGCGCTAAAAGAAAAAAATGAACTAGCCGTCTCTACCTTGAGAATGGTAACTTCTTCTATCTTTAATAAAGAAATGGAAAAGAGAGTTAAAGTTTTAGAAGTTGAACCAAATTTAAGCGAAGAACAAATAAAAGAGAGGGTTAAATTAACAGACGAAGAAGTGATAGAAGTTCTTTCTTCTGAAGTTAAAAAAAGAAGAGATAGTATTAGTCAATTTGAGCAGGGAGGTAGAACTGATTTGATTGAAAAAGAGAAGAGCGAGTTAGAAGTTTTAAAAAAATATCTTCCGAAAGAGTTGACAGAGGATGAGATTAGAAAAATTATTAAAGATTCGATTGCCAAAACAGGAGCAACGACAATGAAAGATATCGGAATTGTAATGAAAGAAGTTTCTCCACAGACAAAAGGCAAAGCAGATGGAAACATTGTGGCGAAGATTGTGAGAGAAGAGTTAGGAAATTAATTACAAGCCGCTTAAAAAGCGGTTTTTTCATACTTTAAAGGCCTTAAACGGGCCTTTTTTGGCTAAACTTGCAATAACCTTCTTAATTTAGTAAAATAGAGAAAAAGCAAATGATAGAAATAAACAATCTTTCGAAGAATTATAAAAAGATAGACAAAGTTTTTTTGAAAAAAGTTGCTGAGAAAGTTCTGAGAGGAGAAAAGAATAAAAAAAAGATAGAATTGTCTATTGCTATTGTTAATCCGGAAGAAATTAAAAAATTAAATAAGAAATATAGAAATATTAACAAGCCAACCGATGTTCTTTCGTTCGGAGAAATAGGCGAAGACATTTCAGAAGTAGTTATTTGTCCTGAAGAAGTAGAAAAGAATGGAAAAGATTTTAAAAAAGAGTTAACATTAGTTTTAATTCATGGGATCCTTCATCTTTTCAAATACGATCATGAGAAGACAAAGAAAGAGGCGGAGAAAATGTTTCAAAAACAAGAAGAATATTTTTCTAAGATTAAATTTTAATTAAATAAGCAACATGTCTAGAAAAAAAATAATTACTGGATTAGATATTGGAACGAACACAATAAAGATTTTGGGAGTTAAAAAAGATTCTGAATCTGAGCCAGAAGTTTTATTCTTTGAAAAAATAGATTCATTTGGGGTCCAAAAAGGAAGAGTTAAAGATTCAAATGAAGTTGCGAAGAGAGTAGCAGAACTTATTGAAAAAGTTGAAAGAAAACATAATTGCAGAATAGATAATATTTTTGTAAATATTAATGGAACCAAGCTTCAGCTTGTTCCGAGTCATGCTTTAGTTTCTGTGGGAAGAGCTGATCAAAAAGTTTCTTTGGAAGACATTGAAAGGATTAATGATGAAGTTAAGATGATTAATCTTCAATCTAGCAATAAAACTATTCTTGAAGTGTTTCCTCGAGAATGGATTTTAGATGGAGAAAAAGAGATAAGAAATCCATTAGGATTGCAAGGCGTAAGATTAGAATTAGATGCTTTACTTTTATCTTCTTTTAATTCAGATATTGAGGGAATTATTGACTCCGTAGAAGCAGTTGATTTAGAAGATGAAAATATTATTCCAGGACTAATAGCTGATGCTAATGCTGTTTTAACACCCAATCAGAAAGAATTAGGGGTGGCTTTGATTAATATTGGAGCTGGAACTTCTGGTGTCGCTGTTTTCGAAGAAGATAGGCTTTTGAATATGACTGTTTTTCCTATTGGCTCAGCAAATATCACCAATGATATTGCCATAGGATTTAAAACAGAAATAGAGATAGCAGAACGTATTAAAAAGCAGTATGGTTCTTGTTTGTCTAGCGATGTAAAAAAGAAGATAGATTTTAATCTTTCTGCAAATGACGAAGAAGAGGATGATGAAGAAGATATTTTAGGTAAAAAAAAGAAAGTGGTAAAGAAAAAACCTAAAAACGTATTATCTTTTTCTGAAAAAGAACTAAGTAAAATAATTGAAGCTAGGGTTTCTGAAATATTTGAATTAGCTGATAAAGAAATCAAGAAAGTTTCCAAACAAGGACTATTACCAGGAGGAATAGTTTTAACGGGAGGAGGAAGTAAGTTACCTGGCATTGTTGATTTAGCTAAAAAAGAATTTAAGCTTCCTTGCAGAATTGGATATTGCAATAGTTTAAAAGGATTAGAAAAAGATAGTTCTTTGTCTACCGTTTGCGGATTGGTTATAAGTAAAATTGACAAAGAAGTTTCTCATTCAGGAGGTGGTGGAATTGGGAAAAAAATTAAAGGGTTTTTTGAAAACTTTATTCCTTAAAATATATGAGCTTAACAAGAATAAAAGTTATAGGGGTTGGAGGGGCTGGTTCAAATACTATTGATAGATTAACGAAAGCAAAAATTAAGAATGTTGAACTAATTAGTATTAATACTGATGCCCAAGATTTAAAAAAGAAGGAAGCGCATTTAAAATTAAGAATAGGAGATAAAATTACTAAAGGATTAGGGGCAGGGATGAAGCCAGAGATAGGAAGATTATCAGCTAAGGAAAGTTATAAAGATATTGAAGAAATTTTGAAAGACAGCGATATTATTTTTTTAACATCAGGATTAGGAGGAGGGACTGGCTCTGGAGCAATGCCAATTATTTCAGAGATTGCTAAAAGATCAGGAGCTTTAACAATAGGAATTGTTACTCTGCCATTTTCATTTGAAGGAAAAAAAAGAAAAAAGATTGCCTTAAATAGTTTAGAAGATATAAGAAAAAAAATTGATGCGATGGTTGTTATTCCTAATGACAAGCTTCATGAAATGATTCCTTTAAAATCTTCAGTTGAATTAGCTTTTAATAAGTGTGACGAACTTTTAAAAGAAGCTGTTGAAAGCATCTCTAATGTAATAATGAACCCAGGAATATTTAATTTAGATTTTTCTGACATTAGAGAGATATTAAAAAGCAGTGGTTCAGCATTTTTTGGAACAGGTAAAGCGCAAGGGAAGGATAGAGCGATTCAAGCAGTAGAAAAAGCATTGCGTTCTCCGATTTCTAAGTTCCCATTAGACAAAGCAGAGGGAATTTTATTCAATGTTGCATCGGGAAATAAGAATTTTCTCTTATCAGAAGTAAAAAAAATAGCCGAGATAATAAAAAAGAAGACAGCAAGCTCGGCAAAGATAATTTTTGGAGCGTCTTTTGATAATAGTTTATTAAAAGATGAGATTAGAGTGACCGTAATAGCTACTAGTTCAGAGAAATCGTAAATTATAAGGGCTCTTATACGAGGGGCGCATAAGAAAATCTTCTAATGTTTTGTCAAAATTGACAGTAATTTTTTAGGAGTATAGAATATTAAATATGAAACTAACCAACCACATTACTAAAGTCCAAAAAAGGAATGGAAACATCGTAGAATTTCAACCAGAGAAAATTTTCAATGCTGTTTTTAAAGCAATTACTGCTACTAAGCAAGGAAACGGAAAAAAAACTAAAAAAATGGCTGATGGTGTCATCAAAATTTTAAACAGAAGGTTTAAAGTTAATGAAATTCCTCACGTTGAGCAGATTCAAGACATCATTGAGGAGGTCATGATCCTTGAAGGAGAGGCAATTGCTGCTAAAGCATTCATTTTATACAGAGAACAGAGAAGAATCTTGAGAGAATCGCAAGCGGTAGCAGAAGAAGCGGTTGATCGTGTTGATGATTACTTAGATAAATTGGATTGGGAGGTGCAAGAGAATTCAAATATGACATTTTCTTTACAAGGTCTGAATCATTACGGAGTTTCTTACATTGTAAAAAAATATTGGTTGAATAAAATTTATCCTGAAGAAGTTAGGAAAGCAAATGAATCGGGAGATATTCATTTGCACAACTTGGACACATTAGCTTGTTATTGTGTGGGATGGGATTTGTATGATTTATTACTAAGAGGTTTTGGTGGAGTTAATGGAAAAATTGAATCAGCTCCTCCAAAGCATTTTAGAAGCGCCTTAGGACAAGTAGTAAATTTTATGTACACGCTTCAAGGCGAAGCAGCTGGTGCAGTTTCGTTTTCTAATTTTGATACGTTACTTGCTCCTTTTATTCGTTATGATAATTTGAGTTATGCTCAAGTTGAACAAGCAATTCAAGAATTTTTATACAACATGGCTGTTCCAACTAGAGTTGGTTTCCAATGTCCCTTTACTAATATTACTCTTGATTTAAAACCTTCTCTTGTATTTGCTAATCAGCCAGTAATTATTGGAGGAACTCCTCAGAAAGAAAACTATTCTGAGTTTGAAGAAGAAATGAAAATGTTAGACAAAGCTTTCTATACAACCATGATTAAGGGAGATAGGAGCGGAAGACCATTCTCTTTCCCAATTCCAACAATCAATATTACTAAAGATTTCCCATGGGATGATCCTGCACTAGATCCAATGTTTGAGGCCTCAGCTAAATATGGTATTAACTATTTTGCTAATTATATCAATTCAGACATGAAGCCTGAAGATGTAAGGTCAATGTGTTGTAGACTAAGGCTTGATATGACTGAATTATCAAATAGGGGTGGAGGAGGATTATTTGGTTCAGGATCTTTAACAGGAAGTATTGGAGTTGTAACTGTTAACCTTCCAAGGATTGGATATTTATCTAAGACAAAGAAAGATTTCTTTGAAAGATTAGGCAAAGTGATGGATATTGCTAAAGAGAGCCTAGAAATTAAAAGAAAAACAATTGAAGAATTTACTTCTAAAGGATTGTATCCGTATTCTAGATATTATTTATCTGGAGTTAAAAAAGCCAAAGGACAGTATTATGCTAATCATTTTTCAACTATTGGTATCTGCGGAATGAATGAAGCATTATTGAACTATATGGGAGAAGACATTGGTTCAAAAAAGGGAAGGCAGTTTGCTTTAGAGGTGATGGACTTTATGCGTTCTAAATTAGTTGAATATCAGCAAGCGGCTAATAGTATTTATAATCTTGAGGCTACTCCTGCTGAATCAACTTCTTACAGATTAGCTCAAAAAGATAGAAAACTTTATCCCGATATTATTACCTTGGGGACAAAGAAAGTTCCTTACTATACTAACTCAACTCAATTGCCGGTAAACTATACAGATGATATTTTTGAGGAATTGAAATTACAAGATGATATTCAATGCAAATATACAGGAGGAACAGTTGAACACTTGTTTATTGGAGAAGAAATTTCTGATATCGAAACAGTTAAAACATTAATTAAAAAGATTTTTGAGAAAAACAGATTGCCTTATATCACTCTGACTCCAACTTTCTCTATTTGTCCAACTCACGGATATATTGCTGGTAAACATTTTACTTGTCCTAAATGTGCAATTGAGCAGCCTTGCGAAGTCTATTCAAGAGTTGTTGGTTATCTGCGTCCAGTCTCGCAATGGAACGAAGGCAAACAACAGGAATTCAAGGATAGAAAAGAATTTAAAGTTAAAGCCTCATTAGCAAAATTAAACAAGAAATAACATGGACACTCAAAACGTTTGTCATGATTGCGGAAAGAAAATTATTATCTCTGGAAATAATGAAATACTTAATGGTCAATTATTGAAATATTCTTTACCAGACGGAAAAGAGAAATTAATTTTTAAGTGTAATGAATGTTTTGCTGAAAGTAAAAGTTTGAAGAATTATCAGGAAACGGAAGTTTATTCAAGAGTTGTTGGTTATCTGCGTCCAGTCTCGCAATGGAACGAAGGCAAACAACAGGAATTCAAGGATAGAAAAGAATTTAAAATTTCTTAATTATGAGTGTGCGGGCTTCCGCACATTTTTAATCTTATGACAATAGGAGGATTACAAAAAGTTACCTTAGTTGATTACCCAGGCAGACTTGCTTGTACGGTTTTTCTTTCGGGATGTAATTTCCGCTGTCCTTTTTGTTATTCTAAAGAACTTGTTTTAGATCAAGAAATTAGAAATCATCCACAAATATCAGAAGATTATTTCTTTGATTTTTTAGAAGAAAAAAAAGGATTACTCGAGGGTTGTGTTATTTGTGGAGGAGAGCCAACAATTCATGGGGAAGCTTTAGTAGATTTTTTAAGAAAAATAAAAAAACAAGGTTTTTTAATTAAACTTGATACCAATGGATCTAATCCAGAAGTTATTAAAAGATTAATTGATCAAAAATTAATTGATTATATCGCCATGGATATTAAAGCTTCTTTAATAAAGGAAAAATACCAGGAAGCTTGTGGAGCAATAATTGACATCTCTAAAATTCAAGAATCAATTTCGATTATTAAGGATTCAGGAATTGAATATGAATTTAGAACAACAGTTGTTCCAGGAATTCATACCGAAGAAGATGTTATTAAAATGGCTAATGATATTGCTCCAGCTAGTAAGTATTTTATACAAAGATTTAGAGTAGAAAAAGGAACAATTGATAAAAGATTTGAAGCAGCAGTTCCTTTTCCTGATGAATTTTATAAAAAAATAGAAGAGAAAATTAAAGATCTTTTTAATACTTTTAGGATAAGATAATGATACCTCTTTATGATAAAAGAAAGATAGGGAATAGCTTTCCTTTGATAACAGCTTTCTTAATCGTTATTAATACGATTTTTTTTCTTTGTACTATTTCTAATCTTAATCATTATATTGATCTTTTTGGTTTCACCTCAGGTAAATTGTTGGATGGGAGATTTTTTACGATTTTTACTTATATGTTTTTACATGGCAATATTTGGCATTTAATTTTTAATATGTGGTTTTTGTGGGTATTTGGAAGTAATCTCGAGTCTCATTTAGGCAAAGGTAAGTTCTTAGCCTTTTATTTACTTTGCGGCATCGGTGGGGCTATTGTCTATGCTTTGGCAATGTCTGACCCCACTGCTGCGGTTATAGGGGCATCGGGAGCTATTTCAGGAGTGTTAGGAGGGTATTTAGTCTATTTTCCTAAGAATAAAATTAAGACTTTTTTCTTCTTTTTTGTCGCTTCAATTCCCGCGGTTATTTATATCTTTGTTTGGTTTTTATTACAGCTTTTTTCTACTTCAGGAATAGATACGCCCGTTGCTTATTGGGTTCATATCGGAGGTTTTGTTTCAGGATTAGCCTTTGTTAAAATGATTAAAAAGAGAAAATGACAAAATCGGAATCATTAATATATTTTTGTTTAAGCTTTGTAGGAGGTATTTGTATGGCTTCCTTTTTTGTTAATTCAATTATTGTTGAAATTATCGGATTAATTATTGGTCTTATCTTGATTGGGGCTTTTTATGAAAACAAAATAATCGTAGTAGCTGGTTTTTGTTTTATTTTTTGTTCAATTGGAATGTTTTTATTTGGTTTTAATTTGTTTAAAATTGAAAATAATGAATTAATTAAGTTCAACAATAAAGAAGTTATTTTTGAAGGTGTGATTTCTAATGATCCAGAAAGAGGAAGTGAAAAAATTCAGACAACAGTGGATATTTTAAATAATGATAAAAAGTTAGGCAGAGTCTTAGTTTTTACTGATAAATATTCTCCAGTTAATTTTGGAGATATTATTAAGATTAAGGGAACGATTAAGGTTCCCGAAAAGTTTGATAATTTTGATTATCGAGGTTATCTTGCTAAAGACGGAATATCGGCTATTATTTCTTTTCCTGAAATAGAAATTATTAAAAGCCAGAAAACTTTTATTGGCAAGGTGTATGATTTTAAAAAAGAATTAGAGCAAAGGATAAAAGATAATCTTTCTCCGAAATTAAGTTCAATATTGGAAGCAATGATTTTAGGAAATGACCAGATGATGGATAAAGAAACGAAAGACAAATTAAGCAAGAGTGGATTGAGTCATGTGATTGCTATTTCTGGTTCTCATATTGTTCTTTTTTCGGCGATGCTATTTGAGGTTTTGCTTTTCTTTGGTTTATGGAGGAAACAGGCCCTACTTAGTTCAATTGTTTTTACTCTCTTTTACGTTTTCTTAGTTGGAATGCCAGCTTCAGGAGTAAGGGCTGGAATAATGGTTGGACTTTTGTTTTTAGCTCAATTGATTTCTCGTCAATCATTTAACTTGAGGACATTAGTGATTGCAGCTTCAGTCATGTTATTATTTAATCCTTTATTGTTAAAATTTGATTTAGGTTTTCAATTGTCTTTTATGGCTGTTTTAGGAATTATATTAATGGGTCCTATTTTTAACAAATGGTTAGACGTTATTTTTAGGGGAAAAATAAATTGGCTTCAAGAAATTGTGGCGATGACAATCTCTGCTCAATTGTTTACTTTACCTTTATTAATTTCTTCTTTCGGTTATTTTTCAATAATTTCTTTGTTCTCAAATATTATTGTTTTACCGATTACACCGATATTAATGGCTTTGGGAATTCTGGTTCCTATTTTAGGACCAATCGTAGCCATTCCTTGTTCATTTCTTTTGTCGTATTTAATGTGGGTGGTAGATTTTTCTTCTCGTGCATCTTTTGCAATAATGAAAGTTGACTTACCTTTTACTGTATTGTTGATTACATATAGCCCCTTTTTATATTTAATTTATAAAGGAAAGAAAAAAGAATTGGAATTTCTGAATGGATAATGTATAATTTAAACATATGAATAAAACAGCTTGGATTGTTTCCATAAATATGGGATATGGGCATCAAAGAACTGCCTATCCTTTAAAATTTTTTGCTGAGGGCAAAGAGATTATTTGTGCTAATGATTATCGTGGAATTCCTGAAAATGATAGAAAGATTTGGGAAAATTCAAGAAGTTTTTACGAATTCATTTCTCGTTTTAAAAAATTTCCTTTATTGGGAGAATGGGCTTTTTCTCTTTTTGATATGACCCAAAAGATTAACGATATTCATAGCAACAAAGATTTATCAATTCCTAATTTTACCCAGAAAGGGACAATTCCTTTATTCGAAAAAGGATGGGGAAGGGATCTGATAGAAAAACTTAAAAAAAGTAATCCAGTTCCATTTATTTCTACTTTTTATAACCCCGTCTTTATGGCAGAATATTTTAAATATCCTAATGATATTTTTTGTGTTATTTGTGATGCTGATATTAGTCGAAGTTGGGCTCCTTTTTCAGGTAAAAAATCAAAAATAAAATATTTTGCTCCCAACGCAAGAGTAGTTAAAAGATTAAAGCTGTATGGAGTTAAAGAGGATAATATTATCTTAACTGGATATCCTTTGCCCATGGAAAATATCGGAAGTAAGGATATGGAAATACTAAAAGAAGACTTAAGAAACAGAATTATTAATCTTGACCCGTTAAAGAAATACAGAGAAAAGCATGATTTTATTATTCGTGAAAAACTTGGTAAGTTGCCTAAGGTATCCGATCATCCCTTAACTATCATGTTTACGGTTGGAGGAGCAGGAGCACAAAAAGAATTAGGCATAAAAATAATTAGAAATCTAAGAAAAATAATATACAATAAAAGATTAAAAGTCATTCTTGTAGCTGGAATCAAGAAAGAGATAAAAGATTATTTTGAAAAAGAAATTAGAAACGGAGGTCTAGGAGAATTATTGGGTGCTGGAATAGAGATTTTATATGAAAATAATTTCGAAGAATATTACAATAAATTTAATTTAGCCTTAAGGAAGACAGATGTTTTATGGACTAAACCATCAGAACTTTCTTTTTATTCAGCCTTAGGGCTTCCGATTATTATAGCTCCAATCATTGGTTCTCAAGAAGAATTTAACAGGAGTTGGTTATTGAAATCGGGTTTTGGAATAGAACAAAGAAATATTGAAAATATTAAAGATTGGTTTTATGATTATCTTCATTCAGGATATTTAGCTCAAACGGCTATGAATGGTTTTATTGATGGAGAACAGATGGGAACAATAAAAATTAAAGAAAAAATACAAAAATGTTCTGGCTCATAGCAATAATTCTTTCATATTTATCTTTTGCTCTTGCCTCTTTGGGGGATAAGATAGTTTTGTCTGGTCCTTCTAAACCAAAGTCATATACTTTTTTTGTTGGAATACTTAGTCTTTTTTCGGTATTTATAATTCCTTTTGTTGAGTTTGGTTTTCCAAGTGGAATTGGATTAGCCTTTATAGTCCTTGAAGCTATTGTTTATGTTGCTGGTCTTTATGCTATGTTTTATGCTTTAGAGAATTTCGATGTTTCCAAAGTAATGCCAACGATTGGAGCAACCCAGCCAGTTATTATTGCGATTTTGTCTGTTTTCTTTTGGGGCTATCAGAAGCTAGAAGGAAATGAAATTTTAGCTTTCATTATTCTTTTAACGGGAAGCGTTTTAATATCTATTGATAAAAATCCAAAAATTACTAAAAAAAGCTTGGAAATATCTTTAATCGCTTCTTTTCTTTTTTCTTTAGATTTTATTTATTCTAAGTTTGTTTTTACAGAAATGTCATTTTGGCAAGGATTTATTTGGATGAGAATATTTAGTTTTATTTTTGTTTTGATTTTTCTGTTTGATAAAGGATTCAGAAAAGAAATGGAAGAAGAGAATAGTGGATTTAATAAAAAAACAGGAATCGTCTTTATCGTTGCCCAAATATTTGGAGGGTTAGCAAATATCCTTCAAAGTTGGGCCATATTTCTTGTTCCGGTTTCTTATTTAGCGATAATGAATTCAATGAAAGGAATACAGTATGTCTTTTTGTTTGTTTTAGTTGTTTTAATTTCTTCATTTTTACCTAAGGTTTTAAAAGAAGAAATTAATAATAAGATAATTATTCAGAAAATTGTTTCTATCCTTCTTATTGGTTTGGGTTTGGCCATTTTAGTGCTATAAAATTTAGGGTTTGATTCTTTACCTAAATTTTAATATAATGTATCTAATGGTTCCACTATTAAAATATATCCTATGGTCCTTTTCGGGATTAGGGATTATCTTTATTGTCTATTTTTTCGTTGGTTTTGCTAATCAATCAAAGAATATGACGTGGGGAGTTGATTTTTCGGTCAAGCAGACGGATTTTTTAAAGTTAGACTCAAAAGAGACATACTCGGCTATTTTGAACGATTTAGGGGCAAAAAATATTAAAATATCAGTTTATTGGGATTTAATTGAAAAAGAGAAGGGAGTATATGATTTTAATGAACTAGATTGGCAGGTTGCTGAAGCAGAAAAACATAACGCTAATGTTGTTTTAGCTATTGGGATGAAAGTGCCTCGTTGGCCAGAATGTCATTTACCAACCTGGGCTAGGGATCTTAGCAAATCAGAACAACAAACAGAAATATTAAATATGTTGCAAGAAGTAGTTTTAAGATATAAAGATTCTTCAGCCCTTACTATGTGGCAAGTAGAAAATGAGGTTTTTCTTAAGTTCGGAGCTTGTCCTTGGACTGATGAAGATTTTTTAAAAAAGGAAATTACTCTTGTTAAATCAAAAGATTCTAATCACAAAATTATTATTACTGATAGTGGAGAATTATCTTTTTGGATTAAGGCAGCTCAGGCCGGAGGAGATATCATCGGAGTTACAACTTATAAGAAGGTTTGGCAACAGCAAGTTCATCTTTATGTTTCCTATCCTTTTCCATCGGTTTTTTATAACCGTAGAGCAGATATAGTAAAGAATATTTTTAATAAAAAAGTAATTGGGGTTGAATTACAAGCTGAGCCTTGGTGTGCTAATTCAATTATGAACTCGTCTTTAAGTGAACAAAAGAAAACTATGGATTTAAGTCAATTCAAAAAAAATGTGGAATTTGCTAAAAATACTGGAATAGATACTTTTTACTTTTGGGGAGCTGAATGGTGGTATTACATGAAGACCGTTTATGGTGATTCAAGCATTTGGGACGAGGCTAAAAAGCTATTTTAATAAATATGATAAGTATAATTATCCCGACATTAAACGAGGAAAAAAATATTAAAACCTTGCTTGCTATAATTCAGAAAGGCGGTTTTGATGATTATGAAGTAATAATAGCTGATGCTGGTTCAATCGATAAGACAATTGAAATCGCAAGAAAAAATAATTGTATTATTAGTAAGGGAGGCTTGCCAGCTAGAGGAAGAAATATTGGGGCAAAAATCGCTAAAGGTGATATCCTTTTCTTTCTAGATGCTGATTTAAAATTTTATCCTAAGAATTTTTTAAAATTATCAGTTGATTATTTTACTAAAAATGATTTATCGGTGGCTTCATTTGCAATCTTACCCCAAAAAAATAATATATACATGAATCCTTTTACTTTGAATCTTTTTTATAATATTCCTCAAGAATTATTAAAGAAGGTATTTCCCATGGGAGCTATGGGAATAATGGTTAAAAAAGATGTATTTGAAAAGGTTAAAGGATTTGATGAAAGCATTACTTTAGCTGAAGATCATTATTTTGTACAACAAGCTAATAAATTTGGAAAGTTTGATATAATTAAAGGAGTTAAAATATATATGCCCTTGCGAAGATTTGAAAAAGATGGATATTTTAGAACCTCCTTTAAGTATCTTATATGTGCTTTTAATATGGGAGTAAGACGAAAGCCAGAAAGAAAGATTAGATACGATTTTGGACATTATGATAAAAAATAAACCATCAAAACTATGTCAATATATCAATTACCAACAATAAGTTTTCATAAAATAAAGGGACCAGAAATGAAGAAGTTAATTCCAGGAAAAATGCCTTTTCCAGGATTGTTTTTGATTTTAGTTTTTTTAATAGGATTGATTGGAGGACTATCTTCAAGCTATATTTTTTATCTTAAATTAAAACAAGAAATTATTAGTGCTGGGGTTCCGATTATTCATTCAGAAAAAGTTGTTGAAAAAGATTATGTTCCTCAAACTACTCAAGAGCAGAAAGTAATAGACGTGGTTAAAGAAAATTCTCCCTCAGTTGTTTCTGTTGTTATTATGAAAGAAGTTCCCGTCTATGAAGAGCAGTATATAGATCTTTTTGGGGATGGTTTTTTTACTGTTCCTCAACAAAAACAAACTGGAACAGAAAAACAGCAGGTTGGAGCTGGAACGGGATTTATTGTTTCTGAAGATGGACTAGTTTTAACTAATAAGCACGTTGTTTCTGATGATTCAGCTGAATATACAGTAGTTATGAGTGACAATAAAGAATATCCAGCTAAGGTTTTAGCTAAAGATCCGGTTCAAGACTTGGCAATTATCAAAATACAAAGTGATACCAAATTTAAAGCATTAACTCTTGGTTCTTCTTCTGATATCCAAATAGGGCAAAGCGTGATTGCTATTGGTAATGCTTTAGGAGAATTTCAAAATACGGTTTCAGTCGGAGTTATTTCTGGTTTAGGTAGAACAGTTGTTGCTTCAGGAGAAACAATAGGGACAGAAACATTGGAAGACATTATTCAAACTGATGCTGCTATTAATAAAGGAAATTCAGGTGGACCATTATTGAACTTAAAAGGTGAAGTCATCGGAATTAATACAGCCGTATCTTCTTCGGGACAAAATATTTCTTTTGCTATTTCAATTGATAAGGCTAAAAAAGATATTGAACAAGTTAAGGGTTCTGGCAAAATATCATATCCATATGTGGGAGTTAGATATGTCGTGATAAATAAAAAATATGCAGAAGATAAAAAACTATCAGTTGATTACGGGGCTTTGGTGATTAAAGGAATAAGTTCTAGCGATCCAGCTATCATTTCTGGATCTCCTGCCGAAAAAGCAGGACTAAAAGAAGGTGACATTATTTTAGAAATGGGAGGCGAAAAAATAACAGAAGATAATACCTTATCTAAAATTATTTCTAAATACAATCCATACGATTCCGTTGATTTAAAGGTATTACGAGACAAAGAAGAGCTTACAATTCCTCTTGTTTTAGGAGAATGGAAGCAATAGCGTTTTTCCTTCGTTTGTGTTAGTATTTTAATACTATGAACTCTGACATTGAAGAAATAAAGTCTCGTTTAAATATCGTCGATGTCGTAGGAAGCTACATTAAACTTGAAAAAGCGGGAATAAATTATAGAGCTCGCTGTCCTTTTCATAATGAAAAATCGGCTTCTTTTTTTGTTTCTCCTTCTCGTCAATTATGGCATTGTTTCGGAGGCTGTAATGAGGGAGGGGATATTTTTAAGTTTGTGATGAAAATAGAGGGAGTTGATTTTATCGATGCTTTAAAGATTTTAGCCGACAAGGCAGGTGTTGCTTTAAAAAGAGATTCGGAAGATTGGCAGAAGGTGAAAAATGAAAGACAGATATTAATTGATTTGCTAGAAAGATCTTGCAAATTTTATACCGCTCAGCTAGAAAAAAGTAAAACTGGAAGAGGAGCAATTGAGTACCTCTTAAAAAGAGGAATGAAAGAAGAAACAATAAGGGAGTGGAGACTTGGCTATGCTCCTGATACTTGGACTGGTTTGTCTGATTATTTAATTGGACAAGGATTTAAAAGAAAAGATATTGTTAGTGGAGGATTAGGAATTAAAAAAGATTCGGCTAAGTTTTTTGATAGATTTAGAAGCAGGATTATGTTTCCTATTCTCAATTTGAATTCTCAAGTATCTGGATTTACAGGTAGGATATTTAATTCTGAAGACGAGGCTAAATATTTAAATACTCCCAATACTTTATTATATGACAAGAGCCGTGCTTTATACGGTATGGACAAAGCAAAACTAGAAGTTCGCCAGAAAGATTTTTGCGTTTTGGTTGAGGGAAACGTTGATTGTATTATGTCTCATCAGGCGGGAATTAAAAATTGTATTGCTGTTTCGGGAACCGCCTTAACTCCTTTGCACTTGGGAATCATTAAGAGATATTCTTCCAATTTGGTTTTGGCTTTTGATATGGATATTGCCGGGAATAATGCGACCAAAAAGGGAATTGATTTGGCTCTCAAGAACGGATTTAATGTGAAGGTTATTTCGATGGTTGCGGAAAAAGACCCGGCTGATATTATTTTTTTGGAGGGAGAAGAGAAATGGAGAGATTTGGTTAATTCAGCCAAACCGATTAATGAATTTTATTTCGAATTAGCTTTTAAAAACAGGAATCCCGAAGTTTTTGAAGACAAGAAGAAGATTATTGCCGAACTCTTGCCCGTTTTAAAGAAAATTGATAATAACATAGAACAGAGCCATTGGATTGAAAACATGAGTCAGCGATTGAGGATAAAGGATGAAGACATTAGGGCGGAAATGAAAAAAGTCAAAATAGAGGAGAATAATATTTTCAAAAAAGAGGTAATTAATATTAAAGAGAAGAAAACCAGGAGAGAGATGCTGGAAGAGGATATTTTGTCTTTAACCCTGCTTGAACCGGTAAAAGCCTTTGAATTAACCGAAGAAATGATTGAAGTCTTTTCTCCCGAGGCTAAAGAAGTGTTTTTAAAGATCAAAAACAAGGAAGATTTGGGCGTATCGGACTACGCAAGCTATATCTTAATCAGGTCGGAATTGATGAAAGAAGTGGAAGATTTGATTGTAAACGAAGAGTGGAATAAATGCCTGAATGAGTTGCAAAGCTTGATTAAAAAGCAAGAAAGAGATAGGCTGATTCAAGAGATAAAAAGCAAGGAGAAAGAAGGAGCTTTCGCAGACGTCAAAGAACTTTTATTAAAATTTAATAAATTAATAAAAAACAATGAAGAAAACAAAAAAGAAGTTAATCAAAAAGGCGAAGCCCAAAAAGCCGTTGAAGAAAGCTGTGAAAAAAAAGAAGCCTGCGAAGAAGAAAGCTCTGGTAAAGAAAGTTAAGAAAAGGAAGAAGAGAGTCATTAATGTTATCACTCCAGAAAAATTAGATGAACTGGTAAAGAAAGGCAAGACTAGAGGTTTTGTGACTTTTTCTGAGATTTTAAATTATTTTCCCAATATTGAAGAAAACATGATTGAATTGGACCAGATGTTCGGTAAATTGGAGCAGTTGAGTATTGATGTGAAAGATTCTAAAGGATATTTGGATACAACTGATACAACCAAGAAGAAAGGAAGGAAAAGAGCTTCGACCGGAAAGATTGATTCCATCCAGTCATATTTAAAAGAAATCGGAAGGATTGATCCGATTACCGCCCGCGATGAGAAGGATTT